>JAZQMK010000102.1:0-32514 GCA_045543455.1 Lachnospiraceae bacterium | reverse complement strand
ACAAGTTCCTCTTCTGTTATATTAAAATTAGGTATATGGTCACCGTAAAATACAATCACAGTCTCTTCATTGCGTTTTTCAACAGCTTTTATAAGCTGTTCCACGAATCTGTCTGTTTCAGCTATCTGATTAACATAATATGTCAATGCATTAGTATTTTCTTCATCTCTGAAGTTAGATACTGTTATATCAATATCTAAATTTTCCAAATTTGTAGGATATGCACCATGCGCCTGAACTGTAAGAACCACACCGTAATCTACTCCGCTTGTACTGTCCATACACTGTAAAATATAATCTATAAGCACTTCGTCCTTAGCCCAGTCAGTCGGATTATATTCAACATCCGTCATACATTCCAATGGCACAAATACGTCAAATCCAAAATTAGCCATAACCTGATACCTTGAATAAAAATCGCCTACATTATTGTGTAGTGCAAATGTACCGTATCCTAAATTCTTCAAATTAAATGCAACCGACTCTACAACCGTTTTATTAAAAATTGTTTTGTATGGATACACACCTGTTCCAAAATCCAGCATATTCATACCAAGCAGTATTTCAACCTCTGTATTTGCAGTACCTGCACCTACACTTGGAACAGAAAGATATCCACTTGAGTATTTATCATATAAATGTGTAAAATATGGTATCGGATTCTCCGATAATTCAACACCCTTTAATTCATATGGATCCATAAAGGATTCTAACTGGACAAATAATATATTAGGTTTTATAGTTTCATCATCCGTATTAACACCAGCCAACTGATTAGCTATACCGTTGATAGTATCTGATGAATATCCGCTTGGCTTTCTTATGCTACTATTAAACATAGTACTTGAAAAGCTATATGCAAATCCATTTTCCAAATATCCAGTGGCTATATTACCAAAGCTAACATCAAGCCCCTTTGTCATAATACCAATCTGAGTAACTATACCCAGAGCCAGTGCCATACTTGCAAGCATAATTCCATAAGTAAGTCTGCTGATACTATATTCTATTTTAGGGAGTTTAAACCACATTACAATCAGCCCTACCACAACTGCTACAATAGCAAGCACTATAAGGGCCATTTTAAATTTTGAATAGTATAAATGCCATATTGCAAGAGCATCCTTTATAAGCATAAGGTCCGCAAAATTAAATGGCGTAACCCTTGCATTTAAAATAATAAAATTAACAAACGATGCTATAATCCATAATGCACTTATAAGAATATATGCAAAAAGTCTTCTTCTAAATAACAGTGCCACAGTCAATGTTGTAGCTATTATAAGCACACCATACAGAAATATCAGTGGACTGCTAAAAGCAAAACCAAATGCCTTAAATATACTCTTTCTGCTAAAACATTCTACAATAAAATTAATACCTAAAGCCAGTAAAAATATTTTTGCAAGGTTATACGAAAATATCTTTTTCCATACCTGTTTTACTTTCTCCATATTCATTATGTCTCTCCTATGGTTCTATTTAATTAAATCTTTTAATTCCCTCGCTCTATTCTTAATTTTTTCATTAGCTACACGTGATGCAAGTATTCTCGAAATAAATCTCTTTGCATTATCCATATCATTACATTTTATAGCTAATACTGCCATAAGATAAGTAATGGTTGCATCATCCATGCCACATATTGGCGGAATTTCTTTTTCGATACTCACCAAAAATCCTTCATATGCATTTTTTATTGCAGTTTGCTCTGCCTCTTTTATCTCTTCTAATAACTCTTCATATTTACTTGCATTCTTAGGAAGATTCTCTGCTTTTCCTCTGTACACCCATGCTAATTTTAGGCAGATATATGCTTTTTCACTAGCCTTTGCTCTCTTAGCCACAGCATTTATCAATGCCATCTGAAGACGCTCTATGGCATCTTCATAACTGTAAATCTCATTATTATATGAAATTTTCTTATAATTAGCAGTAACATTTTCCTTTACAAGCTTTATCTGTGGTGGTGTTAAATTGGTAAAATACTTTGTCAAAGCTGAATAACCACAATGATTACACATAATGGCATCATATTTAACCGCATCCACATCTGAATATCTTGGACGTAAATCATCATCAGAACCTATAAGCTTTACTTTACCCGCTTTTACTACCTTACTCGTAAATTTTTGAAAACATACAGGGCACTCAAAAGTCTTATCTAACAGTACATCAGCTTCTGTAATCTCTACAGGCTCATTTTTTACAATATTAGCTGCATGAGTAGTATGAGCCTCCTGTTTGTGCTCATCTTCATAAAGATCCTTATTCTTAAGATATCCAAACCCCAGCTTTTCCATTCCGTCTAGTAAACCACTCATACAATACCTCCTATATTTTAATATTACAGTTTGAATGAACTCTTTAATGAAACAATTCTGTTAAATACTAACTTATCCTCATTAGAATCCTTAGTATCAATGCAGAAATAACCATTTCTTACGAACTGATAACTATCTCCACCCTTAGCTCCATCAAAGCTTGGTTCCACATAACAGTCTTTTAAAACTGTAAGAGAATTAGGATTAATATTCATAGTTCCATCTTCGTTATATACGCCTTTTTCTTCATCGACAAGATTCTCATACAATCTTACTTCAACTTGCTTTGCATGTCGTGCACTTACCCAGTGAATAGTACCCTTTACCTTTCTTCCTGTAAAACCTGTACCACTCTTAGTTTCAGGATCATATGTGCAGTGAACCTCAATAACCTTGCCATTCTCATCCTTTACAAAGCTTTCACATTTTACAAAGTAAGCATTCATAAGTCTTACCTCATTACCTGGGAAAAGTCTGAAATATTTCTTTGGAGGTTCTTCCATAAAGTCTTCTCTTTCAATGTAGAGTTCTTTACAGAATGGTATCATTCTCTTACCAAGTTCTTCATTCTCCTGATTGTTCTCGGCCTCAAGATATTCAACCATGTCCTCGTCATAATTATCAATAATCAACTTAATTGGGTCTAAAACTGCCATCATACGGCTCTTCTTAAGCTTTAAATCTTCTCTTATGCAATACTCAAGCATAGCATAATCAACAGAGCCCTGACTCTTAGTTACACCTACCAAATCAACAAACATCTTTATTGATTCAGGTGTAAAGCCTCTTCTTCTTAATGCACTAATTGACACTAATCTTGGATCATCCCAACCGTCAACAATGCCCTCTTCAACTAATTTCTTAATATATCTCTTACCTGTAACAACATTAGTAAGATATAATTTTGAAAATTCTATCTGCTTAGGTGGCTGTTCATATTCAAGTTCCCTAACAACCCAATCATACAAAGGTCTGTGGTCTTCAAATTCCAATGTACAAATCGAATGTGTAATACCTTCAATGGCATCCTCAATAGGATGTGCAAAATCGTACATCGGATAAATGCACCACTTATCTTTAGTGTTATGATGCTCCATATGAGCAACTCTATAAATAATTGGGTCACGCATATTAATATTAGGCGATGCCATATCAATCTTAGCACGTAAAACCTTAGAACCATCCTCGTACTTACCTGCTCTCATATCTTCAAACATCGCTAAATTTTCTTCAATAGTTCTGTCTCTGTAAGGACTATTCTTACCAGGTTCAGTAAGTGTACCTCTGTATTCTCTTATCTCATCAGGAGTAAGATCACATACATAAGCCTTACCTTTCTTAATAAGCTTAACTGCTGCCTCGTACATAGCATCAAAATAATCTGATGCAAAGAAGAGTCTGTCTTCATAATTCGCACCAAGCCACTTAACATCTTCTATGATTGAGTTGACAAATTCTACTTTTTCCTTTGTAGGATTAGTATCGTCAAATCTTAAATTAAACTTACCATTGTACTTTGTAGCAAGTCCGTAATTAAGTAATATTGACTTAGCATGTCCAATATGCAAATAACCATTAGGTTCAGGTGGGAATCTTGTAACAACCTGACTGCAGTGTCCCTCCTTTATGTCTTCATCTATAATCTGTTCAATAAAATTTTTTGAAATAACTTCGTTCTCCATTGTTAATCTCGCCTTTCATAGTATTGTTTCTATGATAACACATTCTAAAAAATAATTCAAGACTGACGAATAATGTCCTTTATTTTACAGACACTATTTCAAAAAGAAATGAGGTGATATTTTGGATAATTTTGGTGGAAATGGTTTTGAATCAAATGAAAGCACTTTCCCTATCTCTAACCTTGAATGGCGCATGAACAAGCACGAAACCATACAGGATACAATACGAGATATGGATATTAGTACTATTACTAAGGATTATCTTTTAAGCAAAAATCCTCCTATCATGTCGATGGAGGAAGCTTATAGAGCGATAAATGAATTTGACGATAAAATATTATAATTAACGCTAGCCTATGCAGCTGAAAAATCTCTAAAAAGAGATTTCTCAGTTGCATAAAAAATATATTGCCAAATACACAAAAATATGTTAAATTAGAAAAGTCGTACGACATAGATTTTCGCTACTGTAGCACAGTGGTAGTGCACTTCATTGGTAATGAAGAGGTCGGGGGTCCGATTCCCCTCAGTAGCTTTCTTATTATATCTTTAATCCTTAGGCTTATCCCCTAACCTCAATCCCCATCTCCTTAGCTCTTTCTAAATGAACCTCACTAAGACCATTTCTTGTAACAAGTATTTTTTTAGCGTATTTTCCGCCAAATCGCTTCGCCACTGTTTCAAGTTCATACAAAGCATTAAGTGCTTGAGAGCCTGTCAGATTACCACTTTTACATGACATAAATGTAAGAATATTGCCTTTTAAAGAAAGTACATCTATTTCATTCAACACATCTACACCTAATTCCGGATGTATTACTCCATCCCAATCAATGTGAACGCCTACTTCGCACTCTTTACTTATAAGCTTTTCACTCTGGTAGGTATGCAATTCAAGAATACTTCCACCTTCCCATATGCACTCCTTTATAATTTCATTCTTATACCTAAAACTATACTTTTCTGATGTATTGCAGACATTTTGCAAAATACCTATTGCAGCAAGTTCATCAATCATTCTGTCCAACATTTCTTTTGTTGATATTTTATTATTAGTCTTATCGATGGCCTGTATAACTTCTTGCGAGCTTACATTTACCAACAAGGAGTCATCCGGTTTCATCACATATCTAAACAGAGATGACAATGGATTCCAGTATTCCCAATGTTTACTTGCAACACCATAAATGTTATTAATATCTTTTGCAAATTCCTTTGTATTCACAACCTTATTTTTTTTATGCTTGTCAACATTTATTACACCACCATACATTTGTATAATCAAATCTATGGTCATTTCTATTTTTCTAGGTTCAGCCATTTTACTTATTCCATTATCAGAGAAATCCATAATAACATCTTTCTCAATATCATATAAATGCATAGGTGCATTAAATTCCTTTGATAGCAAACCAAATGCCACTAATATAAGGCTTTCTCCGCCCGTTATATCGAAAAATATTTCGTTGTTATTATCAATTTCCTCTTGAATTAATTTTCTCATAGTTGAAACAACTGAATATAAATCTCTCTTAGAAAGGGGATGAAACTTTACCTTTTCAACTCCACATTGTCGTTTTAAAAAACGAATAGTTGTCGCCTTTTGTTCTTCAATCACTTCGTTATATCCTAGATAAACAACCTTGTCTATTTTATAATTCATGCAGGTAATCATATTTTCCATTGGCTCTGTTCCTAAAAATTCAAAATTTACCTTCACTGTAAACCACCCTTTCTTAGAAAGCATATACTGCTTGTAATATATTATACTACTTTTTCAATTATTTTTAAAGCTATTTAATACACTACAAAAGGCTACGACATTGTCGCAGCCCTGTTTTATGTAATACTATTATGGTGTCATATCTAATATTAAGCCATTTGAATCTCCAGAATACATTGGCAATTCACCGTTCCATTTTTCAATCCAAAGCTTTTGTAATAATTCCTTTGTTAAACTCTGCTGTAAAAGCTCATTAGCCTTCTTTTGCGCCTCTGCCTTGATAACCTCTGTTTCTGCATTAATTTTAGCTGCGTCCTGCTCTGCCTGAGCGATTACTGCTGCCTGCTTTGCTTCTGTCTGAGCCTTTAAAAGCTCCTGTTCTGCTGTCTCAACAGCCTTCTTTGCTACAGCTTCCGCTGTAATGGCTGCCTCTATTTCTGCTCCTGCATCCATATCAGTAATAGAAATCGAATAGAATTCTACGCCATATTTAGCGAATTCCTTTTGCAATGCCATTTCTAATTCAGCGTAAATATCGCCTCTTTTCGAACCTAATATATCCATTACGTTATATTTTGTTGTAATAAGTTCTAAAACTCTTTGCGTTGTTGGCTTAATCAAGGTATTAGACATATTATCAAGAGTTCTGTATTGAGTAAATACTAAATATGCATTATTTGTATTTACTCTGTACTTAACATCAAGAATAGTTGTTACAAACTGAGCATCCTCTGTCTGAGTTGTAAGTCCTTCAATGTTAAGTGTCTGTACTTCTGTACTAATGTTGTACACCTTATCAAAAATACCTTTAGAATGGAAACCTTCTGATAAAGTTGTCTGACTTGTACCTGTAAATGGAGAATATTTAATACCTACTGAGTTAGCTGGCACTCTTGACACGAAACCTGGAATTAAAAATACTAATCCAAATAATGCAAGAATCTGCTTCGCACTTACTCTCCATTTTCCACCTGCGCCAAATCCTAACGCCACAAATAATATAAATGTGGCAATAATGCTAAGTATAATCCATATCATATTAGCACTCCTCCTTTATAATTTTCATTTTATTTAAATAACCTTTGACAGCTTATTTCTGATTCTTTGAATGGCATTATCAATCGATTTTGGAGTTTTATTCAACAACTGAGCTATTTTTGTATAAGATACGCCATCTTTATACATAGCTAACACCTGCTTTTCATATTTGCTTAGATATTTTTCAATTTTCTCCTCAATACTATTGACATTTTCCTTATCAATAATCATATCTTCCGGGCTCTGACTACCTGAAACCTCAATGTAATCACCAAATCTGGTTTCTTCATTTTCACCCGTGACAGGCGCATCAAAGGATATATACGTATTTAACGGCTCATTCTTCTTTGAATTAGACCTTCTTATGGCCGTATACATCTGTCTATCAACGCATAATGTTGCAAATGTCAAAAACAAGGCATCCTTTTCTTCATTATAGTCTCTGATTGACTTATATAAGCCAATCATACCCTCCTGAATTAAATCTTCTGTGTCACCACCTACAATATACAAGAATCTGGCTTTTTTCCTTACCATACTCTTATATTTATCCAAAAGATAGTCCACTACCTCGCCATCATTTTTTCCATATTTTCTTAATAGTTCTTCATCTGAAAAATTTGAAAATTTATCCATCTAACCACCATTACATCAATCTTTGTCTGACAATCTCATAAGCCATAATTCCTGCTGCCACAGATGCATTAAGGGAATCAATATCTCCTTTCATAGGTATTGATGCCACAAAATCACATTTTTCCTAAACTAAGCGGCTTACACCATCACCTTCATTACCAATTACAAGACCTATAGGTCCTTTAAGATTTAAGTCGTACATTCTAGTTCCACCCATATCTGCACATACAAACCATAAACCTTCTTTTTTCAAATCCTCAATTGCATTACCAATATTAGTAACCTTTGCAACCGGGGTATAGTTTAGAGCTCCTGCTGATGTTTTTGCAACAGTTGCAGTAAGTCCAACCGCTCTGTGTTTTGGTATTATAACACCATGTGCACCACATAGATTTGCTGTTCTAATAATTGCACCAAGGTTATGTGGGTCTTCAATTCCATCAAGCAAAAATACAAATGGTGCTTCTCCCTTTTCCTTAGCCAAATCAAGAATTTCTTCAACAGTTGAATACTCATAAGCCGCTGCATAGGCAATTACACCTTGATGCTTTCCTGTAAGAGACATCTGGTCTAAACGTTCCTTCGCAACAAACTTTATAATAGTATCCGTCTTTTTTGCTTCTTTAATTACATTTCTTACCGGTCCGTCCATGCAGCCGTCAAGCACAAAAAGTTTATCTATTGTCTTTCCACTTCTAAATGCTTCTAATACTGCATTACGGCCTTCTATTGTATATTCTTCGTATCTCATATGGTTTATTTTTCAATCCCTTCTAAACCTGCTTTTATTAACTCAAGCAACCTTTTATAATTGCCCACAAGGAACAAATATCCTATAAGTGCCTCAAAGCCTGTAGCTCTTCTGTAATCATTTATGCTTGCATTTTTTGCTGAGGTAAATGATTTAGCATTACGGCCACGCTTATATACTGCTAATTCTTCTTCATCAAGCAAAGGCTCAATATTTTTAACTATATTTGACTGTGTCTCAGCTTTAACTAAAGAACTTACTTTTTTATGTATTTTATTGACTTGTACATTACCTTCATTAAGTACTTTTGAGCGTATTATAAGGTCATATACACAATCACCGATATATGCAAGATTAAGTGGCGAATACATCTTTGCATCCGCCTCTTTTAAATCTAGCATTTCTTTCATCAATTGAATAAAATCTTCATTTATGCAAGTTTCCATTTTACACCTTCTCTGGTATCTTCAAGAATAATGCCCTTTTCAAGTAATTCATTACGAATTGCATCTGCCTTTGCATAATCCTTATTCTTTTTAGCTTCCTTACGCTGTTCAATCATATAAAGAACATAAGCCTCAAGTTCACTGTCTATTTCTTTTGTTTCTTTTTCAACACCTGCTAAAAGATTTAGTGAAACAACCTCATCAAAGCTTGCAATCAAAGCCTTCTTTGTAGCATCATTAGTATCTTCTCTAAACACATCATAAATCACTGTAAGTGCCATAGAAGTATTAATATCATTGCCAATAGCATCTAAGAATTTTTGTTTCATATCAGCAAATACTTTTTCATCAACAGCTCCATCATCCTTAAGCTCTGAAACTCTCTTTAAAAGCTTATTATAGGCAACTGCCACATTATCCATAATCTCATAAGAAAACTCTAATGGTTTTCTGTAATGAGACTGTAAACAGAACATTCTGTACACAAGAGGATTATATCCCTTGCTTTCAAGCAATGATAAAGTAAGGAACTCACCCTTTGACTTACTCATTTTGCCTGATTTATCATTTAAATGATGAACGTGGAACCAGTAGTTACACCATTTGTGACCTATATATGCTTCACTTTGTGCAATTTCATTTGTATGGTGTGGGAAAATATTATCAATACCACCGCAGTGAATATCCATATATTCGCCTAAATGTTTCATACTAATTGCAGAACATTCAATGTGCCAGCCCGGATAACCAACACCCCAAGGGCTCTCCCATTTCAACTCCTGATTGTCAAACTTAGACTTTGTAAACCAAAGTACGAAGTCTGTTTTATTACGTTTATTAGTATCTTCGTCTACATCATCTCTTACGCCAACCATAAGTTCTTCTTCATTCTGACTTGAAAGTACATAATAGCTTTCAAGCTTAGATGTATCAAAGTACACGTTATCTCCTGCAACATATGCATAGCCCTTCTCTAAAAGACCTTCAATCATCTTAATAAATTCTGCAATACAATTAGTTGCAGGTTCTACCACGTCAGGAGTTTTTATATTAAGCTTTGCGCAATCAGCAATAAATGCGTCTGTATAAAACTTTGCAATCTCCATAACTGTTTTCTTTTCGCGCTTAGCACCTTTTAACATCTTATCTTCGCCAGTATCAGCATCACTTGATAAATGTCCAACATCAGTAATATTCATTACTCGTTTAACATCATATCCTGAATATCTTAAAGACTTTTCCAAAACATCTTCCATAATATAACTACGAAGATTACCTATATGCGCAAAATGATATACTGTAGGTCCACAAGTATACATAGCTACTTTATTGCCATCATTTGGCACAAATTCCTCAACCTTTTTAGTCAATGTATTATATAATTTCATACCATTAATTACCTCCAATCAAATTTTTAATCATTTCTCTTAATTCTTCATTTTCTTTCTTTAACATCTCTATATCATTCTTAATAGGGTCAGGCAAATGTACCTGATCAAGGTCAATACGTGGTATTTTTACATTATCCTGTTTAACCACACGCCCTGGTACACCAACAACCGTTGAATTCGGTGGAACCTCTTCAAGTACCACTGAACCTGCACCAATCTTAGAATTTTCACCTATTGTAAATGAACCAAGCACCTTAGCGCCGGCACTAATCATTACATTATCGCCTACTGTTGGATGTCGCTTGCCTTTTTCCTTACCTGTACCACCAAGTGTAACCCCTTGATAAAGAGTAACATTATCACCGATGATAGCAGTTTCACCAATCACAACCCCATGACCATGGTCAATAAATAAACCTTTGCCTATAGTTGCACCAGGATGTATCTCAATGCCAGTCTTTCTTGCAGCTCTTTGAGATACAAGTCTGGCAAGAAAATAGTGACCTTTTTTATATAGCCTATGAGCTTTTCTGTACTTTAAAATAGCTCTAAAGCTGGGATATAAAAACACTTCTAAATTAGATTTAATCGCAGGGTCTCTATCCTTTATAACTGCAATCTCTTCTCTTATATATTTAAAAAAGCTCATATTACCTTTCCTTTTTGAATAATTTATTACTTGCGCCAGCAAATTATATGCTGCCGCACGAGAAGGTCCGTAGGATTTCTCGTGTCGGGCATTAGAATTTGTGTAAACAAATTCCCAATTAACTTGCGCCAGCAAGTTATATGTTATCTTACATCATATATTAATGCAATTGCCTGTGATGATATTCCCTGCAAGGCCCCTGTAAATCCAAGACCTTCTTCTGTTGTTGCTTTCACACCAACCTGTGAAATATCAATACCAAGTGCATTTGCAATATTTTCACGCATCTTATCTATATGTGGTGCCATCTTAGGTTTTTGTGCAATAATAGTACTATCAATATTACCAATCACATAACCATTATTCTTAAGCAGTTCGCCTACCTTTTCAAGTAATTCTATGCTATTTGCACCTTTATATGCAGGGTCTGTATCTGGAAAATGCTTTCCTATATCACCAAGAGCCGATGCCCCTAATAAAGCATCCATAATAGCATGAGTTAGAACATCTGCATCCGAATGACCTAAGAGTCCTAATTCATAATCAATCTTAACGCCACCAATTATCATATCACGTTCCTTTACCATTTTATGAACGTCATATCCCATTCCTATTCTCATAATGAATCCTCTCTTATCCTATTATCTATTTATGCCTTATCTGCACCCAGAATATACACCTTTGCTTATAATACCATTTTTCAAGTTATAATTCAATATTTATTTATACAACTAAACAAGGCAGAGCTTTTGCCCTGCCTATAATTAAAACTTGCGTTACATTATTCCACCAGTTAAATATATTTCAATATCATCATATTCTTTAAATGTAGTAAGTTTATTTTCTATTGTTTTTCCAGGCTCCATTTTTCCGCCGTAACTAGATTTCCAATCTACAAGTTTACCATCTTTTATAAACAAAGCATATCCTTCTACAAAGTCAACATCTAATGAACTTCCATCATTCTTATATGCCTTAGTTGAAGTTTTTATAGCCACTGGCGTAGCTCCATTATTCTTAACTACTACGAAATGATATGTTGCGCCAAAACCATCAGCATATAAATACTCTTTAACTATTTCAATATCTTCAGCTGTAGTTTTTTTGCCTATAGATTCTTGAGTTCCATTTGTAACATCTTCAACCTTAGCTCCTGAATCTTTCGCATTTTCTTTCTCATTAGCATCTCCACAGCCTGTCAATGCTAATAATGCAACCATCATTAATATGGCATAAATTCGCTAACTATCGAAAACAAAAAGTACCGAAAGCCTTAAGCTACGGTACTTTGCAAGTAGCGAGAAAGGGATTCGAACCCCCGACACCTTGGGTATGAACCAAGTGCTCTAGCCAACTGAGCTATCTCGCCAAATTTATTAATGGTATGGGACCAATAGGGCTCGAACCTATGACCCCCTGCTTGTAAGGCAGGTGCTCTCCCAGCTGAGCTATGATCCCATATCTAAGTGTTTTTCAACACTGCTTGACCATTATATTACATAACAGGCTTGTATGTCAAGTCCTTTTTTGCAATTTTTTTAACTTTTTTGACAATTTATTTTTTAGCACGGAAATAAGCCTATACTTAGCTATTTAAGTCTAAAGGTTTTTGGTGCAAATTTCTTAACCAAAGCAACTGCCAACACGCTAAACATCACTGTAGCCACCATTACAATCGCTGTATAAATATACATATTAATCTTTACATCATCAAGCACTGTAAAGTTTGCATACGCAATAATATATATAAGCGATGTACAAAATGAATAAAAGAAACCTTTAACCTTACCCTGCTCGGTAAATGGCTGGCACAAATAATACAAAAACAAATAATAAATTGAATAGAATGCGCTAAGTATTAATGCACAAAGCATAAACGGTATATACATATGCACCTTAAAAATATTACCAGATGCAAGTGCAAATATAACAATACCGCCACACAAAGCTAAAGCAGGAACAAAATTATACCAGATTGTCTTCTTCAATCTTAAAACAAAATTTTTAACAATACTTCCCGGTTCTCTGTAAAAGCCATATTTTAACATAAATATATCACAGTTGTAGAAAAAGGACATATTGTTACTTTCACCATTTGTCATAAGATACATGGCAAATACCAATACTGACGGTACCAAATCCATTAAAAATTTATGCACATCTGCTGTAAGCTTAGCTGTTAACTTTCCTGCAATAGCAAAATACATAAACACTATGGATGGTATCAACGTAATCAAAGCAATAATAATCAGTTTAGCAAGCATCGGATTTCTAAACAATGCTCTATGTCGTTCAAAAAACTTTCTATTTAGATAATCATAGCCCTTATAATTGGCAAATTTGTCAGTTTCAAGCTCTTCTTTAGTAAACTTCTTCTCATCAACCTTTACTACTGGAAGACTAATTTCATTATTTTCTTCATTTCCTACAGGTACTATTGTTTTTTGCGCAATATAAGAATAATCATAATTACTCATCATATCAATTACAAATAACAATATTAAGAATACGATTATTATAATAACCATAACATTTTTTAAATAAACATCAAGAACAAGCTCATTTCCCATAGCAGGAAGTATATATGCGCCTGAAGCACCGGCTAAAACTACTAAAATATTAAGTCCAACCTTTAATTTAGCCATACCAATCATTTTGTCAAGTCTTAATACAATTGATTGACCTGCCACTCTTGAAAATACATACAAAAGTGCAATTAATAATGCACCCCTTAGACCCATTTGACACGCAAATGCCGCCACAAACATAGCTAAAGTATTAGGTAGCCATTCAGCCAGCATCTTATTCTTATAGTAATAAGATGCATTGGTTCTCATAAGCTTTATCATTATATAGTCTTTGTCATCCTCAACGAAAATAATCTCATTTAAAATGCCACCCAATATAACATTCATAAATAAAAACATATGGAAAACCAGTCGCCTATATAAAATCGGGTCCCCGCCTACACCTCTGATTTCCATAAAGAACACCGCCGGCAACAGCATAAATATTAAGAAATACACTGCTTTTTTTACAAAATTCCATAAAAATCTAAATAAAACTGCAAATATACCTACTATATATTTTACCGTAGTTAAACCAAACACACTGTCTGGAATCACCTTTTTTAATATGGGAACCCTTTTTAATTCGTCCAAAAACTGATTTGCCCAGGTAACATACTCTATAATTTGAAAATTAAATATCTTCTTTAATTTCTCCATTATCCTGCTCCTCCTTAAGCATTTCAATTAACTTATCTTCAAATTCCTCCAAAGAAGCTGTATCATTTTTCATACCTGCCAATTTGCCATTTTGAAGAATTACAAGTTCATCGCACATATCCTTAGCCAACTGAACTATATGAGTAGACATAAGAACTATATGTTCATTCTTAAGTTCGAGAAGTAGCTGCTTAATCTCATGAGCAACCACTACATCAAACGATGTAAGTGGCTCATCTAAAAGTATAACTGCAGGTTTAATAATTATCGTACACAAAAGCTGTAATTTATTTTGCATACCATGAGAATAGCCTTTTATAAGCTTGTGTCTATCCTCTTTCTTTATATCAACTATATCAAGATACTCATCCACTGTCTTCTTATCATCAATATATTCTTCATTGATATCAATAAAAAACTTAATAAATTCATATCCTGTAAGAAATACAGGCAATACCGGTATAGTATACACAAAACCGACATTTTTGTAATTAAGTTCTACGCTTTCTTCACCCTCTATAAGTTCAATGCTGCCTTCGTCAATTTCAATATTTTTGCTAATACAATTAAAAAGTGTTGTCTTACCAGCACCATTTCTACCTAAAACACCGTATATTTTTCCTTTCTCAAACTCAAAGGAAGCATCATCAAGTACAACCTTTTTATCAAAAGCCTTTTTAATATTCTTAACCTGTAAGCTCATAATTTTCTCACCTTTCTTAGTATTATCCAAATACCAAATCATTATATCACTACTCCTTAGTACTTTCAATAATGTTTGACATTTTAAGTTCAAAATGTTACTATTCTATCTATAAAATATATTTAGAAAGTGTGATTTTTATGAAAACAGGTATATTATTTGAAGGCGGTGCTGCCAGAACAATATTTTCATGTGGTATTATGGATAAATTATTAGACGAAAACATTATGCCAGACTATATAATTGGCGTATCCGCCGGAATCACTTACGGTGTAAGTTATATTTCTAAGCAGCGTGGCCGTAACTTAGAGCTTTTAAAGCAATTTTCCAACGACAAGCGTTATATGGGTATGAACAACCTAATAAACCCTAAAAACAAATCGTATTACAACATAAAATTTGCTTACGACACAATCCCTAATGAACTTTTGCCATTTGACTACGAAACAATGGCTCAATACGAAGGCGAGGCCCTTGCCGTTGTAACAAATGTAGAAACAGGACAAGCCGAATACCTCCCAGTAGGACCAGACCGTAAAAATAAAGTGTTAGTGGCAACTTGTGCCCTCCCACTATTATTTCCAATTGTAAAAATAAATGGCAAATTATATATGGATGGCGGCATTGCTGACCCTGTTCCATACAAGAAGGCATTAGCCGACGGCTGTGACAGACTGATAGTCGTACTCACACGAGAAGCACAATACCGTAAAGTAGACGAAAAAATGTTACGCTGCATACTTCCAAAGTACAAAAAATATCCAGCCTTCTGCGAAGCTATGAAAACCCGTTCAGAACGCTACAATAGGACTATGGAAGAAATTGAAGAATTGGAAAGAAAAGGCGATATATTAGTATTCCGTCCAACTGTTTCAAAGGGATTTAGCCGTCTAGAAAAAGACATAGCAAAGATTGAAGCAATGTATCAGGATGGCTTTGACCAGGCCTGCGAAAGAATCGAAGAAATGAAAGAATTTTGGGGTATTTAAAATGTTTAAAGCTCAGCCGTGTGGCTGAGCTTTTTGACATTGTTCCAACTAACATTTATTAATAATTATTTTGTTCTTTTACCTTAGCAACTAATTCTGCCGCCTCTTCTTTTTCCATTGAATAACCGTCTACAAGCATATTAACTATCTGTTCCTCAGGTATATCATTCTTAAAAGCTGATGTTATAAGCAATGTTTTACCTTGTGATATCCCTTGTGATATTCCTTTCGACATTCCAGATGCTTCTCCAAGTTCATAGCTTAATTCTTTTTCGTAATCTATCATGTCCTGAAGTGTCATATAACGCTCACCAGTCCCTTCGTCTTCCTTGATTGCACTAACGATGGTATGTACTGTTTCTAACTCCGTGTCAACTGCATTATTTACATTAGTGTCACTCATATACTTAAGCAAAGATTCCAGTTCTTTAGAACCGCCAATCTTCCCCTTCGTATATAAAAATATCTTTGTTACACCATCATTATACACTATTGACGAATTTTCTTCCACCATATTTTTTACAGTATACATCATTCGGTTTTCTCCAAACAAATCCTGTTCTAATATCCAAATGGATACCAAAGTAGGAAGCTCTCTAAATTTACAACCACTTTTTAAATATTTTGCATCTGTAATTGACTGGTAATATCTGCAACGATAGGCTAGATCTTTATCTTGATATATATTAGGTTCAATGTTATGAATTCGTGCCACTTTTTCTCCATTTTTCTCTATGACACGAATGTCCATTCTTATGCCACGCAGACCTAGTTTTACGCCATTAATAACTTTTTCATTTTCTACCAATATGTTATTCCCTAATTCTATACCTGTTACACGCTTAACTATAAGCTTTGCAAGCAATTTCGCATTTTCTTCTTTTTCTGTAAATTCTTGGAATAAAAACGAGTCTATTAGATTAAGACTCTGTAGCGTACGATATCCGCTACTATTTGAAATTTGTGAATTGTTAGATATCATTTGTCCCCTTTCTGATGGAACAATGTCTCTTTTAAGAGTATATCAGTTTTTGTTTTGTATTGCAATATCAAATTTAATGAGGATGCTTATTATTATCATTCAAGTTCCGCAATAATATGTATTTATATTCATACATAGTCAATACTGAATATAAATCATACAATAAATTCAAGACTATATTTTGTCTTACAAATACTGAAAGGAGCTGTGCACATTGATAAGTTACAAACCATTATTTGAAACGATGAGGAGAAAAAATATATCTTCATATAAGCTTGAAAAAATGGGGTTTTCACGAGCAACTTACTATTCTATGCAAAAAGGTAACAGCGTTTCAACTAACACTATTAACCAATTATGTAAGTTATTACAATGTAGCATTTCCGATATTGCTGAATATATTGACGACGAATCTTAATTTAGCCATATATAATTGCATTAAATGGAATACACAAAAAAGCACCACTTCGCGTGATGCTTTTTTCCTTGTTCCAATATAATTCATTTTTTACATTTTTTCTTTCACTGATGCTATCAACTCTAATGCTTCTTCTTTGTCTAGATTATACTTTTCCTGAAGTATTTCTACAATAGAAATTTCAGCTATACCAAGCTTAATATGAGATTCTACAAGAATCTCCATTCCTTGTTGCATTCCCTGTTCATAACCTATTGCTCTTTCGTAATTCATAACATCTCCATATGTCATATAAGAATCACCAATCCCTTCTCTATGCTTGATACCATTAATAAGTTTATGTAAGGTCTCAAGCTCTGTATCAGCAACATTACTTAAACTACTTTCCTTTTAACGACTCTAAGCACAGCTTAACTACTTCTCCAACTGATGCATTATATTCTTCCATAGCCTCTTCTATATCTTTTCCATTCCAAACTACTTCCATTATAGTCTTGTTGCGAGCTTCCCAGATTCTTGAATTATATTCTTCAATTTCATAGGTAGTTATGCTAAGTGGTGTGTTAATGCTATTTTCATTAAACATATTCATTACCTCTTTGGCACTTTGAGAAACAAGTGGTGTCTTAGAAGTTAACGCCGGATCCTTGCCTTCCATAAAATCAGCCATTGAAAGTAATGGAGAAATATAATTTTCACTCACAAATTTACTTTTTGTAGCAGGATTAAGCAAGAAATGAAACTCACCTGATTCATAGGTATATTTTTTGTCCTTTAAGGTAATTGTCTCTGCTTTATCATCCCAATGAATACCTTTTACGCCATATGTCCATAAACTCTGCACCTTGTCACCATCGTAAATTGGTTCTATGAAATACTTGAATACACCCTCTGGATTTTCACATCTTGAATTAATAGCTATAACCGCACTTGGGCGTTCATAATATTTACCAACTTCTTCAATTGGTTTGAGAGCCGTTATTCTTGCATCATCCTGACCATTTTCAACTAACTTATCGACAATAGTCTGAGCCCAAGTACCTGCCCAGTATGTAAACACTCCGTTATACCCATTATAAAAACTTGTCCGAATATTCATTGTTGAACTAGTATAATTACCTGTATCAATCAATCCTCTTTGATTAGCCTGTTGCAGTCTTTTTAAAGCATCCTTCATAGCCTGCTCACTAAAACCATCTACCCACTTACCTGATGTATCCTTATAAAAGTCTGGATATGCATCTTGATAGAATTCCGGTAAATAATTTGTATATGGCGCTTCACCATTTAATAACTTAGCAACTGTTATAGGTGCTACATTATATTTATCTTTGAAAGCTTCACACATATTGTAGTAATCTTCAAATGTTTTTATATCACTACCATCTGCTTTATAGCCACATTCCTCTAACCATTCGGTTCGTACATATGTAACACAACCATTTCCACGCACCAGATTAAAGCCATATATACCTTCTACTCCATTTTTTCCAGTAGTCTTTAGATGGTTAATCTTATCAATAGCCCATTGTTCCATTCTTCCGGACTGCTTAAGTGATGAATTATTCCATGCATCTTCCATATTCCAAAGTGCACCAATTGATGCATAATAAGTATATTTATTTGCCGCTAATACAAACACATCCGGTGCTTCATCTGAAACGAATGAAGCTTCAAGCACTTCATAATAAGAATTATATTCTGGTCTTATTATTTCAACATTTATTCCTAAAGCCTCTCCCAAAGCTCTAGCAAACTCAATTCCTCCATTATCTTCTGTAACCATCGTATTGTCCCACATTACTGTAATAGTTGATGGTTTAATCACCTGTTCCCCGTTAGAAATAGTTGCCTGTTCATTAGCTGATTTATCATTACAGCCTAATGGTACAAGCATTGCGAAGCACAAAAACACCGCTATGATTTTCTTTAGTTTCTTCATTAATAATCCCTCCATTTACTTTACGTCTATCTTTATCATTTTCCTTCCTACAAATGGCTTTAGCAGTTTATCCAATTCTTCTTGGCTACTTACCATATATTTGCCATCTGTAATTACCAATATAAGCTTTGAACGGGCATGAAAGAGTCTTAGATTCTTTATAAGCTCATTATAATCCTTATTTTCTTGTCTTTGCTTATAATCATCATAAGTGCTTGAAATCATTGCCATAGCCATTGGCAAAATTCTGTTGCTTATGACATCCTTATTCCAATTTACCATATTAAGTCTTACATTTGCAAAGACATCACTATGTCTTTTTAATTTCTGTAATAACTTAGGAACTACATTTTCTACTGTTTCTTTTGAAAGGCTTTCATCTATGACTATGGACATTTCAAATGTTTTTCCTGGTATATTCCCTGGTGAATGTAGCACTCTTTCTACTTCATTTGTAAATTTCTTAAAAAATATTAATTCTGACATTGTTCCACTCAATCTTTAAATATTAATTACTTTATTTTATCACATTATCTTTTGTATTTCAATTCATAACTGCAATCGCATAATTAAGAGACGCCGCAAATGTAAGCCATATTATGTACGGTATATTAAGGTACGCCGCAGGTTTTGATATTTTATAAAATTTCAATATCATTATTGCCACCGCTATCCATAAAACCAATAACCATATTAATGAGTACCAATACCATGAAAATGTAAAGAAAAATGTCGGCCACAAAAAATTTAGTGCCAACTGAATCAAATAAACTGTAAGAGCTTCGCTTTTTTCTTTTTGCGATGCAGATGAGTTATATATAAGATATGAGCTTATGCCCATTAGAATATATAATATGGTCCACACCACCGGAAATAACCATCCCGGTGGTGATAAAACCGGTTTATTAAGCATTTCAAATGCCTTCATTGAATTCATAGTAAATAATGCAGATATAATTCCTACCACTAAAGGTAGTGCTATAAATTTGCCTAGAGTTTTCATACGTTACTCCGCTTTTTTATTATACTATGATTTTTTCAGTAGATTTATTCTAATTTACATTTGTAGCTTTACTACTTTGTGTCCATGTTTTACTTGTTGTTCCATTTGATAACGTATATGAGGAACCTACCACAAATTTATCACTTGATATCCACATATTTGTATATGAGCTTCCAAGCTTGAAGCTTATATCTGTTCCGCTAAGGGTATATGTTCCTGCACTAAATGTTACTCCACTTCCCGATGATGAAGACGATCCTGGTCTTCCCATACCACCACCAGATGATGAACTTCCAAATGTAACATAGTTATTAGTAGATGCACTTGAGAAGGATTTATAAAGTCCACCTGTACATATAATTGTTCCACCTGTTACTGTAAATGTACCCTCCATATCAAGTGATGCCGCATTTTGATTATTATTCGGGCACTTAGATATAACGATTCCACCTGTTTGTGTATATGAACCATTTGAATCTATTCCATCAGTATCTCCTGAGCCTACTGTTACATCTATATAGCCACCATTTACCTGTACTGCCGGTGTCTTTGAGCCTGTGGTCGCATTGATACCATCATCCTTTGCAACTACATATACTGTACCACCGTTAAATGTAAGCACATTTGCTTCAAGTCCTTCATAAGAATTAAGCACATTTATATAGCCACCGCCAATTATAAGATTAGTATCTGAATGAATACCATCATCAGCTGCTGTTATTTCAAGCTTACCGCCACTTATATTTACAATACCAGTTGAACTTGAACCATTTTCAAGCGTAAGTCCACCATTAGCATGTACGCCGTCATCATCACATTTTATGGTTATAGTTCCACCTGATATTAAAATCTCATTATCAGCTTTTATTCCCTTGGTAGAATAGGTCGTACCGGAACCGTTTGATGAACTGCCCGTTGTATATGTAGACCAGTCTCCTGTTATCTTTGATGATGACATTGAACTAATCACATACATATCCTTTGCCACATTGATTGTGCCACCCTCTGATACCGCGTAATATGTTGTATCCGAATTATCTACTTGGCTCTTTGCAAAGCAATAAATTTTTATGTTATTATAGTTAGCAGGCTTTGACAATTTATAGTAATAATAGGTATTTCTTGAAGAGCCTGGTCTACCCATTCCGCTACCTGTCTGCATTGAATGATATGTTGCATTTACCCATTCACCAGCACCGGCATCATTGTAAAAATATGCTGCATATCTGTAATTGTTGTAATAAGTCGAACCACTTACTCTTATATACATTTCAGACGAAGCTGTTTCTACTACATCTGAAGAATAATTAGAATAGCTTCCGGTATAAATGTTAATATTAGGACTTGCTTCTTTACTAATTTCAACATTATATGCTGCATCAATACCATCACATGCTGCATATATATCAACATTTCCACCAAGAATTGATATAGTACCTCTTTGATTTCCTTTATCAGAAATATCGCTATTGGTTGTTTTTAAGCCATCCCCACCTGTAGAAATAGCAATTATATTGCCTGAATTAATTGTGATTGAATCGTTACCCTTTATTGCATTGTTAGGCGCGCTAACCTTGAGAGTAACATTTTTTATTTCAAGGTCATCCTTTGTATGAATACCATTATTGTATCCAGCTTTTATAACAAGATTACCCTTGCCTGCAAGCTTTAAATCTGCCTCTGCATATATACAAGCACTTCCACTTATGTCTTCTTCACTTGTCTGCAATGCTCTAGCATCAGTAAGTACGTTATAACTTCCTTCCTCTGATGATACTGTAACCGAATCTGCAGCCTTCACATAAATAACTGAATTAGTTGTAGATGTTACTGATACACCATTCAACACTATCTTAACCTTTTGCTCCGCTGCATCAACACAAATATATCCTTCGCTAAGGGTTCCCTTACAAATATAGTCACCTGCTTTGGTTATTGTGTAAATATTATTGCTAACATAATATCCATTGTTTACCTCTGTTGTAATAAAGAAATCACCCGTAGGCTCCTGATAATTATTATTAGCATCCTGTGCCGTTGTAGGTTCAATGGCGCTATTATCCATAGTGGTTGTTTGTTGTTCATTATTCGTTGAACCACTTGTCCCTTGTTGATTATTGTTAGTTGAACCACTTGTTCCTTGTTGATTACCACTTGTCGGTATGCTTGCTCCTTGATGATTATCTGCATAATTTTCTGATGCACTTTTTTCAGTATTTACAGTAGTTTGTTCATCATCCATAAGAGTCTTTACGCAACATACAGCAAAGACCATAATCAAAATTATCAATATACATATTCCTATAATTTTTATCTTTTTCATTGCAACGCTCCTATTCTTAGTAGTTTATAGGAGAATTATAGTTTATCAACCTTAAAATTACTATAAATTCCACTTTTATATATAAAGAAATGGCCATGACTTATTTTGTCACAACCACTTCCTTTTCAATAATTATACACCCTATATTAATTATTTGACTAATTATAACATATGGATTTTACAATGTATGTTGCTTTTCGTTGCTTTTTTTGTTGCTTTTCGTTGCTTTTCGTTGCTTTTTGTTGCTTTTTGTTGCTTTTGCATCAAAAAAACATAATTAATATATCAAAAAAGTCCCGCAACATAAGAGAACATCGCCTCGTAGAGTTTATTCCACTTAGCGATGTTCTATTAATTTCTTTTATTATTCAGCCATAGCTTTTAATCTGTCATACTTAGCCTTAGCGTCTTTGCTTGCTCTTTCGAACAATGCTGTAGCCTTTTCTGGATTTTCTCTTAATAATGAGTTGTAACGAACTTCATTCTTGATGAAATCTGTATATTCCATTGTAGGCTCTTTGCTATCCAATGTAAATGGATTCTTGCCTTCTAATGCTAAATCTGGGTTGAATCTGAATAAATGCCAGTAACCTGAAAGAACTGCGTTCTTTTCTTCTGTCTGAGCAATCTTCATACCGCCCTTAATACCGTGGTTGATACATGGAGCATAAGCGATGATAAGTGATGGACCATCATATGCTTCAGCTTCCTTGATTGCCTTAATACACTGATTCATATCAGCGCCCTGTGAAATCTGAGCAACATATACATAACCATAGCTCATTGCGATTGCAGCAAGGTCTTTCTTACGAACTTCCTTACCACTTGCAGCAAATTTAGCAACAGCACCAACTGGTGTAGCCTTAGATGACTGTCCACCTGTGTTAGAGTAAACTTCTGTATCGAATACTAAGATATTAACATTAGCACCTGTAGCAAGTACATGGTCTAATCCGCCGTAACCGATATCGTAAGCCCAACCGTCACCACCAAAGATCCATTGTGACTTCTTAGCAAGGTAATCCTTATCCTTTAAGATTACATTAGCATCTGCACTACCATCAGCTTCTAAAGCTGCAACTAAGTTCTTTGTAGCTACTGCATTAGCTTCGCTATCACCAAATGTGTCAACATAAGCCTTGCATACTTCTGCTAATTCAGCCTTGTCCATCATAGCCTCAACCTTTGACTTTAAGCCTGCTCTGATTGCATCATTAGCAAGTGCCATACCATAACCAAATTCTGCATTATCTTCGAATAATGAGTTAGCCCAAGCTGGACCCTTGCCTTCTTTATTAACTGTGTATGGTGTAGATGGCATTGAACCAGCCCAGATTGATGAACAACCTGTTGCATTAGCGATGTACATTCTATCACCAAATAACTGTGTTACTAACTTAGCGTAAGGTGTTTCACCACAACCTGCACAAGCTCCTGAGAACTCAAGTAATGGTTGTTTGAACTGGCTACCCTTAACTGTTGTTTCTTTGAATTTTTCAAGAACTTCTGGCTTTTCTGATACTGTTAAACCGTACTCATATAATGCCTGTTCTTTTTCTGTTACTTCAGCAGCTGCTGCCATTGATAATGCCTTAAGACCCTTCTTACCTGGACATACATTTACACAGCTACCGCAACCTGTACAGTCTAATGCACTGATTGACATTGTAAATGACTTGTCAGCTAAGCCCATAAGTGGAATCATATCTGTTCCTTCTGGTGCATTCTTAGCTTCAGATTCGTCTAATACAACTGGTCTTATTACTGCATGTGGACATACATATGAACAGAAGTTACACTGGATACAGTTTTCAGGATTCCATACTGGAACTTCAACTGCAATACCTCTCTTTTCGTATGCTGATGTACCTGTTGGTAAATGTCCATCTGCTCTGTCAAGGAATGTAGAAACTGGTAACTTGTTACCTTCCTGTCTGTTAATTGGCATCTGAATATTCTTAACGAAATCAACTGCATCTGGTCTACCTGTTACTTCAACTTCTTCAGCGAAAGTATCAGCAGCATCCTTCCAGCTTTCAGGAACTTCAACCTTAACTACTTCTGAAACACCCTTTTCGATAGCAGCGTGATTCATAGCAACGATTTCTTCACCCTTCTTGCCGTATGAAGCTGTAGCAGCATCTTTCATGTATTGAACAGCATCTTCGATTGGAATAATGTTAGCTAATTTGAAGAATGCAGCCTGTAAAATTGTGTTAATTCTTCCGCCTAAACCTAATTCCTTACCAATCTTGATACCGTCGATTGTATAGAAATTGATATTGTTGTTAGCAATATATCTCTTTACATTACCAGGAATGTTCTTTTCTAATTCTTCTGCATCCCAATCGCAGTTTAATAAGAATGATCCACCTGGTTTTACATCCTGTACCATATTGTACTTATAGATGTATGATCTGTTGTGACAAGCAACGAAATCAGCCTGGCTGATAAGGTATGTTGCTTTGATTGGGTCATCACCAAATCTTAAGTGAGAAATTGTAACACCACCTGACTTCTTTGAGTCATAATCAAAATATGCCTGAACATACTTATCTGTGTGGTCACCGATAATCTTAATAGAGTTCTTGTTAGCACCTACTGTACCGTCTGCGCCTAAGCCCCAGAACTTACAGCTAATTGTGCTTGCAGGTGTTGTAACAGGATTTTCTGTAACTTCTAATGAAAGGTTAGTTACATCATCCACAATACCTAATGTGAAGCCATACTTGCTTGAATTATTAAATGCAGCAATAATCTGGCCAGGAGTTGTATCCTTTGAACCTAAACCATAACGTCCGTTAATTACATTAACCTTAGCGAATTCTGTACCTCTTAAAGCAGCTAATACGTCTAAGTATAATGGTTCACCGATTGAACCTGGTTCTTTAGTTCTGTCAAGAACTGTAATCTGTTCTACTGTCTTTGGAAGAGCAGCTAATAAATGCTGTGTTGAGAATGGTCTGTATAATCTAACCTTGATTAAACCAACCTTTTCTCCTCTGCCATTTAAGTAATCTACTGTTTCTTCGATTGTATCACATGCTGAACCCATAGCAACGATAACCTTAGTTGCATCAGGTGCACCATAGTAGTTGAATAAACCATAGTTTGTACCAATCTTTTCATTAACCTTAGCCATGTATTCTTCCACGATAGCTGGAACATTATTATAATATGTGTTACAAGCTTCTCTTGCCTGGAAGAAGCAGTCTGGGTTCTGAGCAGTACCTGTTACCTTTGGATGTTCTGGGTTAAGTGCATTTCTTCTGTATGCATCAACCGCATCCATATCTAACATATCTTTTAAATCTTCATAATCCCATGTTGCAATCTTTTGTAATTCATGTGATGTTCTGAAACCATCAAAGAAATGTAAGAATGGAACCTTACCCTTAATAGCTGCTAAGTGAGCTATAGGAGCTAAATCCATAACTTCCTGTACATTTCCTGAACAAAGCATAGCAAAACCTGTCTGACGACATGCATAAACATCGGAATGATCACCGAAAATTGATAATGCGTGGCTTGCTAAAGCTCTCGCTGATACATTTATAACGCCTGGTAATAATTCACCTGCGATCTTATACATATTTGGAATCATAAGGAGTAAGCCTTGAGATGCTGTAAATGTAGTTGTTAAAGCACCTGCTGCCAAAGAACCATGTACTGCACCAGCAGCTCCGGCTTCTGACTGCATTTCAACAACCTTTACAGTTTGTCCAAATACGTTAACTCTACCATCAGCAGCCCATTTATCTGCAAGTTCAGCCATAACTGTTGATGGTGTGATAGGATAGATAGCAGCTACATCTGTATATGCATACGACACGTGTGCTGCAGCTGTATTACCATCCATAGTTTTCATTTTTCTCTTAATCATGGTATTAATGCCTCCTGTACATTACTTTTTGATACTATTCCATTATAAACAATTTTTCTAAGAAAATAAAGTGTTTTATTGTATTTTTTTAAAAAATCTAATGCTTTGCCTTTTTACTATTTACTATTTTTTCAATATCATTTTTGTCAATCCACTCTTCAGTAAATCCACAATTACAGCATATATACCTGTTTACATTTACTGCCGAGAAAATTGTACTTCCAACCATAATATTATTACCTGCACCATATGCGCCTGCGTAGCCATCTATTCTCACAATATTTGAAGTCTGGCACTTAGGACAAATTTTTGTGTTTTTCATTGTCGTTCTCCTCCCTTACACCACAATAGAGCCAGCTCTATTTTTAATATTCTCTGTAAAATTAATAACTTCATGGTCGTATTCTTCATCCATATATTTTGAAGTTATCAAAAAGTCTGCTGTCGCCTTATTGTTAGCAATAGGTATATCATACACCTGTGCAATTCTAAGAAGTGCCTTAACATCCGGGTCGTGTGGTTGTGCCGCTAATGGGTCAGAGAAAAATATAATAAAATCAATCTTTCCTTCTACCACTTTTGCACCTATCTGCTGGTCGCCACCTAAAGGTCCACTGTTGTATCCTCTTACAGGAAGACCTGTATGCTCTGTAATCATCCTTGCTGTAGTCCCTGTTCCACATAAAAAATGTTTTGAAAGGATATCCTTATTCTCCTTACACCAATTTATCATAGTAGCCTTTTTACTATCATGAGCTATCAATGCAATATTTTTTTGTTTTGCAATTGTTAAAGTTATTACACTTTTATCCATTCTCTTCCTCCATAAAAAATGATGTACTCCTCTGACAGAATACATCATTTTTAAATTTATTTCAACTTATTATTCATTAACTACTCCATCCACAATAGTTATAACCCTGTCCGCATATTCAGCCATTTGTTTATCATGAGTTACCATTACAATTGTCTGGTTATATTTTTGAGACATCATGGTAAGCATTTTTGCGATATTTTCAGCACTTGCAGCATCAAGATTACCGGTTGGTTCATCAGCAAATATAATAGCAGGCTCTAAAAATACAGCTCTGGCGATAGATACTCTTTGTTGTTCTCCACCTGACATCTGATGAGGATATTTATTTTTGCAATGCTCAATTTCTAAATCTGCAAGCAATTGTTCCATTCTTTCTTTATTGGTCTTTCTGCCATCTAGGATTGAAGGAATTGTTATATTTTCATATGCTGTAAATTCAGGGAGTAATGAATAATCCTGATAAACAAATCCTATCTTGCTTCTTCTTAACTTTGCAATCTGCTTGTCCTTAAACTTATTTATCTCTTCTCCATCGATAATAACACTTCCACTATCTGGTCTATCCATACTTCCAAGTATTCTAAGGAGTGTGGATTTTCCCGAACCACTCTTACCGATAATAGCTACAAATTCTCCTTTTTTAATAGCTATGTTACAAGGCTTTAATGCTCTTGTCTCAATCTTTCCATTAACATATGTTCTTGAAATGTCTTTTGCTTCTAAAATGTACTCCATAATAATCTTCCTTTCTTTATTAAACTTTTAATTATAATCTTCTAATCTTACTCCAATAAGTCACACACTGTATCAAAGCTATCAAAGGCAATGTAATTACACACCACAAATCTTCTCTTATAGCTTCGCTCATACACATCTTAAGTATATCACTCTTATTCATTCCGACCCTGTATAATACTGTAAACTGTGCCTTACGATTATTAAATCTGTTTTGTACAAGCATTACTGCCACTACTATATTTATGATAACTGCTAAAAATATGGTTACGCCGTTTTGCAGGTAAGCTGTTAAGAGCTGCTCGCGTAAAATGTTGTTTTGTTGGAAAAGATTTTCGCATACAAAACCTGCATTTTTACAATAAGTATTGATTAAATTATCTGTTGACAAAATTACGGCTTCATCATTAAACTTTATTTTAAATCTATTGTATCTTAACTCTACTGCATATTCAGGCTTATATTCATCTCCTGCTCTTAGTATTATATTTTCATTCTGTTTATCTACAAGTTCTCTAGTTTCTTCATGGTAGTTTCCTACTTCCTCCCTGAAAAACTATTATGCATCCCATTTATATCCTCTTATGCTTTCATATTACAACACTAACCTTACAATTAGCTTACAAATTCATAAACATTCCATAAATTTTATTAACATTTTATAAATACGAAAACTTTCAATTCCTCAAAACACAAAAAGAAGACATCTTAATCATGCCTTCTTTTCCTTTAACACATATATTGGAATATTCACCGTAAAACATGCTCCACCATATTCATTAGAATTGCTTGCACTTATAGTTCCATAATGGGATTCTATTACCATCTTTGCAAGATTTAAACCAATACCTGCGTGGAAAGTATTTGAATCTCTTGAAGTTTCAAAACGATTAAATATATTCATTTCTCCATCTTCTTCAAAACCTTTTCCATTATCATGGATTGCTATTGTACATCTATCTGACATACATTTTAGTTTTACAAATACGCCACCATCTGCATTACCTTTTATAAATTCCATAGAATTTGACAATATATTTATAAACGCTTCCTTAAGCCATTCTTCATCACCAATGATTTTATATTTATCATCTAAATCGTCTATTGTTATACGATTTTTTTCAAGCCCTGCTGCTTCTATAACATCGTCTAAAAGACTCTTTAAGTATATATCTTCTTTTTTCATTATGACCTTGTTATTTTCCAAACGACTAATATTAAGAAGACGTCTTATGAACTCTTGTATTCTATTTATGTGATAATAACAATTCTCAATTTGTTTAGGTGACTTTTCTATTCTTTCATTCATAAGTTCTAAATCTAACATTATGGCTGATAATGGTGTTTTTATTTGATGTGCAATATTTTCTGTGAAATTCTGCATCTGATTATTAATTTTATTTACATAGTCTACCTCTTTTGCCAAACGTTTTTCAAGCTCTTTAACCTCCAGTTCTAATTGTGCTATTCTTTTTTCCGGATTATTTTTTTCAAGTTGAACTAGGGTATGTATTAACAAAGCCACTAAAATTAATATTGATAACAATATTATCGCTAAAACTATGAGCATCTCATAATTAAGGAATAGCTGACTAAATAATTCTCCGTCGTAACCTGCATTTTCCACAGTTTCTAAAAATATATCCACATTATCCATAGACAATTCATTGACAAATAGCTCACTAAGCACTATCATTGTTGCTTCTTCATCTTTTTTTTGCACACCGCCTATAACTGACATTATTCTAATCGCATAATATCCAATTATAGCTATATTAGTAATCAATATTATTATAATCGTTGCAATCCATAGCTTTTTTAAACTTCCTTTTATATTCATCAGTCATTCTCCAATTTCATTCTATAACCTATACCTCGTATAGTTTCAATGTTACAGCCCTTAATTTTAGTCTTCAAGCGACTTATAGTTACTGTAAGAGTATTATTGTCTACAAATACACCTCTTTCATCCCACATATGCTCCAAAAGCTTTTCTCTTTTTACTATAAGACCTTTATTTAATACAAGTATTTCCCAAAGCTTTGCCTCAGTTGCTGTAAGATTGTCAGGCATTACTAATATTTGTTCTTCTTCAACGGATCTTATTCTCCTTAAATTAGCCTGTATTCTTGCCTGCAGCTCCATAATTCTAAATGGCTTTACAACATAATCATCTCCACCTATATTAAGTCCTTTTGAAATACTCATTTCATCATCTACCGATGTCAAAAATATAATCGGGTTAGTTGTGTATTTTCTTAAAAATTGACATACTAAAAAGCCATCCCCATCAGGCAAAATTACATCTAAAAGATATATATCCGCTCTCTCACCTTCTTCTATCAAATTGGTGAACTCCTTAACATTTTTAGCTGAAACAACCTGATATTGTCTTGTTTTTAGAAGCTCTGTTAAGTTTTCTCTTATACTTTCATCATCTTCTAAAAGCATTATCTTGTTCATACATTATTACCTCCAAAATTACTATATTTTACATTATAACATCATTTATAATTTCTTGCATTTATATTTTTATTATGGTAAGATGTTTACATAATTACAAGGTGGGTGACAACTTATGAAACGTTTATTATCTTTAGTTCTCATTTGTACCTTTGTTCTTACAGGAGTTACAGCTTGTAAAAAACAGAATAATGCAATACCTCCTGCAAGTACTAACTCAACTGAGAACAAAACTACATCTGTCCCAGAACCAACTAATGCTCCTACACAAGAGCAATCACAGGCTCCAACAGATGCTCCAACGCAAGCTCCTACTCAGGCCCCAACTGAAGCTCCGACCCAGGCTCCGACCCAAGCTCCGACTCAGGCTCCTGTAACAGGCGATATTGCTTCTTTGAGCAACAAATCTATTTCATTTTGGTATTCAAGAGGCAACAGAAATACATTAAAGCAACCTATTTCAGCAGTAAGCAACCAACAAAATTACGGTCAATATGCTGACTTTATCAAAGGTGATGAAAAAGTAATATATCTTACTTTTGATGAAGGATATGAATATGGTTATACTTCAAAAATTCTTGATATTTTAAAAGAAAAAAATGTAAAAGCCGTATTCTTTATAACATATCCTTATGCAACTACAGAACCAGAACTCATCAAAAGAATGATTAATGAAGGTCATATAGTAGGTAACCACAGTTCAGCTCATCCAGCAAAAGGAATGCCAAGTCTTGGTATTGAAGGCCAAACCAACGATATTATGAAGCTACATAATTATGTATTACAAAATTACAACTACGAAATGAAGCTTTTTAGACATCCTGCTGGAATATATAGTGAACAGTCTTTAGCATTAATCAACAAACTTGGTTACCGTAGTGTATTTTGGAGTTTCGCTCATCAGGACTGGCTTACAGACAATCAACCTCCTGTAAGTACAACTCTTGAACGTACAACAGGCGAATTACACAATGGAGCTATATATTTGCTTCATGCAGTTTCAGAAAGTAACACTAATGCTCTCGGTCAATTTATTGACAATGCAAGAGCACAGGGCTATACATTTGGAGAATATTATTAATTAGAACAAAGTGGACAAGTCCACTCTTAATTCGCAATACTTTACACTCCTACAGGACTTGCACACTCCCAGCGCCGAGCACGGTCGCGACAGCGACACCTTCCATTCGTGCGAGTGCGCATCCCACGGAGTGTTTTTACTCAATAGGAAAGGCCTCCTTAGAGGAATTTCCTATTGAACAAAGTGAAACAAGTCCCTCACTCATAAGGGACTTGTTCCACTTTCTATCAGTTTATATAAATGCTTCTATCGCTTTACTAATATACTCTGCTGTACCATCAGCATGCTTATCTATATTGTTCTTAAAACGTTCATCTGCAACATACATCTTGCCTAATCCCGCTAATATTTCATCCGTACAGTTATAATAATTATTAGTTATATGATTTTGCAGTGTTTTTACAAGATTCTGTGTGGCATCTGAATCAAATGATTCTCCATTTTTCATACACATTGCAAACTCTGAGAGAATGTTATTCATTCCATCAGCAAGATTATTCCAATTATCCTTTGAATAATGTTTTGTTTTTTCTATGTATTCATCATACGCAGCTGTTTTTCCCCATTTTTCTTTAGCTTCAAGCTCATATTTTTCAAATTCTTTGTTATCAAATACTGACATAAATTTTCTCCTTTTAGCTTATTTTAACCATTAAACTTAAAAATCATAATTCTTTCTCTTGAATCATTTCCTTCAAACAAATCTTCACATTCTATCTCATCATAAAATTCCAATTCATCTAATGTCATAAGATATACTATGTACTCAACAGAAGGATAATAAAAAAATAATAGCACTTCTCTTGGATTTTCATAGTACGATTCTTTTATTCTTGTAATAACCTTACTAAGTATTTCCACGGAAAATGGATTAAAAAAGTAGCCTCTGTTAACCTCTGATGGCACCTGATATTCCTGAGCTTTTGCAAGTACAAATGTCACCTTTGCTTTCGAAATGGCATTTTCATGATTATCCAGTGCTGTCTTAAAAATGCGCTCGTCGTATTCAATACCTATAGTGTTAGCTTTTGTCTGGTACGACAAAAAGAAGTCTACACGACCTTTACCACAACCATAGTCTAAAACTACATCTTTTTTACCAATTAGACCACTATTTGCCAACCGTTCCAATACACTATACGGTGTAGGCTCGTATGGGTAGTTATATTGATCAGAATTAGAGTCATCTCGACCCGTTGTTTTTATTTTTAATAGCTTATCCCATGTATTTTCATTATCTGCCATAGGGCACCTCTTTAATCATTTAGAATTTCTATATCACAATTCTTTAAAGTACATCTTAAATAG
>JAZQMK010000101.1:0-56724 GCA_045543455.1 Lachnospiraceae bacterium | reverse complement strand
CTGTGCTCCCTCGACCACACTGATATTTTTGTCAACTTTAATTGCTTCCGCTGTAGTTCCTTCTACTGCTTCCACTGTCTGCTTCGGCGCCTGCACTACCGGTTTTGGCTGTATAACCTGTGCACTCATTACGCTTCCAATTGCTTCAATTGCCATAATCATCCACCTCCATGTGAGATTAATTTCTGTTTCCTACTGAATTTATCGGTGGTTTATGAATAAAACTTTAGACTTGTGTTCAAAAATCTGCCACAGATTCCCGTCCATGGCAGATTTGAAAGTTTTTTCATTAACCAAACAGATTTTTTAACGCTTCCATACCCTCTACAGTCGCAGCAGATTCGTTTGCCGCCTGAATCTGCACGTAAACTTCTTTACGGTAAACAGGAACTTCCTTTGGCGCACTGATGCCAAGCTTTACCTGATCACCTTTTACCTCAAGAATAGAAATCTCTATATTGTTATTGATTACAATCGCTTCGCCTTTTTTTCTTGATAATGCCAGCATCCTATTCACCTGCTTTCCTTGCCGCAAGAATATCATATACCTCATATCTTACAGCATAATCTTCATTTTCTGCAATAACCTGTACTGCCTTTTTGTTATTTGAATTAATAAGAATTGGTGCCTTTAAATTAACTGTCATCTTCTGAATCTGTTGAGGCACTGTAGCCACCAATAAAACTACAAGATCTTCGTCCGCAAATTTACCTATACTTTCTACCAATTCTTCATTTATAAGCGGATTGTACTCTGGCATTATAAAAAATGGATTAACTACTGGAAATGCTAAATTAGGTTCATCAGCTGACTGTAACCACATAATTGTATTGTCATCATTTTCTGAATCATAGATTAATGCAAATTCCTTATAATTTTCAAATCCAATAAAACCACTTTCAAATGTCACGATCTTATCATCATCAATTTCAACCTGTCCAAAAATCTTTGAGTTAATTAACATAATTCGTTACCTCATCTTTCTTTAAATAAAATCTAATAAAGTCTGTCTAACTACTTTTCCTGCCGCTGTCAAAGATGCATTATATACAACTTCTGCCGCACTATAGGTAATTACAATCTCTTCAAGTTCAATATCTTCATTATTAGACTTCAACTCTTCAAAGTTTGTAGTCTGCTCTGTAAGTCTGTTCTTTGTAAGATTGATTCTTACCATTCTATTACCTATATCTGCAATGGCACTGGAAATAGTCTGCTGATGGTTCTGACATTTAGTAATACCTCTTTCAAAGGTCTTTTGCATATTATCTGATAAAATGTCTTTTTCCTTTTTAGCTGCAACTATCATAGAATCTAAAGCCGCCTGATCTTCTTCTGAAGAATATGCCATATCTTCTTTCATATCCTCTAATTTTTTAATCTTAGCTTCAATGTCCATTACACTTTGAACCGCTTCACTAAGCTCATCTATGTCTCTTGCCATTCTGTAATCTAAAGACTCATTAGCTTCTGTGTTAACCTTTATGGTCTGTCCAAAATTAATCTGATATTGAACATCCTGACCTTCTTTATCTTTAATATATGTCTTATTGTTATTTTTGTCAACACAGCTAAAATAATGTTCCGGTTTTACTTCACCAGTTCTAAATCCTGTCTTATCATATGTAATCTCCATGTCAGTAACTTCCTGCATAGCTTCATACACATCTTCTGCAAATATAAGTTCACCGGTTTCTGGTATAAAGTTAACTGTACCTGCTGCCGGTTCGTATGCAGACTCATCTGCCAATGACACTGTTGTAACTGCCAGTGTATCTGCTCCACCATTATATTTTATACCTTCTAAATCTATGCTGTCAAGATTATCATAAGCAAGTCTTATTCTTCTTACCTCTAAAAGCTGTGGATTATCTGCCAAAGGTATATTTTTTACATCATTTTCATCTACCCTGTCTTTCACAACTACCTTAGTATCAAAATATTCATTTGAAATAGGTTCTGTTATTGTATAACTTCTTTCGGTTTCTTCTACTGTTGTTATTGTAAGGGATGAATCTGTCTTATATCCTGTAAAACAATATCTTCCGGCATAATCAACATTACCCTGTTCATATAAAGTAAGCTTATACTGTTCAAGGTTTTCAACTATAATATCTCTCTGGTCTGTAGAGAAGGTATCAGTAGCACCCTGATTGCACAACTGATAAATACTTTCTAATACTTTATTAGCCTCTGTAAGTGCACCTTCTGTTACATCTAACCATGATATCGCATCCGGTATATTTCTATCTAGATACTGTTGTGCTTCTGCAAGACTTGTTCTAAGTCTTAACGCTCTTAAAGCTACAATAGGGTCCTCGGACGGTCTGCTTATTTTCTTTTGAGATGATAGTTGCTTGTCTAAAGTACTCATCTGTTGTTTATTTATTGCAATATTAGCTATTGAGTTGTTAACCATCATGCCATTTGTAATTCTTAATGCCATAATATCCTCTCCTTCTATATGGTACTAGCCCATATTTCATAAGTTATATACCTTGAATTTGCTTTGTGCTAATGTACAAAGTTATATGCCCATCTCATTAATCAGCTTATCATACATCTGAGCCATTACAGACATTACTTTACCACACATTTCATATGCAGCCTGGAATTTCATCAAATCCATACCTTCTTCATCTTCATCAACACCCATAACGGATAATCTCTGATTCTGAATAGAATTCTTCATCGTAGAATATGTAGTATCAAAAGTCTTAGCTCTATATACATCAATACCGATTTCTGATACAACACTCTGCAAGAAATCATCTGCTGTAGAATTATTAATCATTTTCTTAGTTTTCAAATCAAGTAAATCAGATACAACCGAAGATTCACTTTCACCCTTTGAAGCATCATAAGTTGTTGCTAATCTGTCATGATTTGTAAGTAATAAAGGATTCACTGCAACATTTAATGCTGATATATCGCCAGCATATCTTGTTGTAAACAATTCCACACCAGCTTCGCCTGCTGCATTAGTTGCATTTTGAGCTGTAAGAATATTATTAATTTCTGCTGTAAATACAGAAATAAACTTATTCATCTGTGCCTGATAATGTGGAATTCCTTTATAGCTTGTATTGTAGCTTGGCTCTGTAACAGTAACACCACTTTGAGTTTCAATAGATAAGTTACAGCCATCTCTTATATCCAACAAACCTTTTAACTCACCTTTAAGGCTATTGCTGTATTCATCAAATGCAATACCGCCCTCCCAGGTAATTTCATAAAGGTCAGTAGCATCAGAAACGTTTCTTCTTGTTTCCTTTGGTGCTGTAGTAAGCTGATTATAATTATAACCATCAACCAAATCCTGACCATTAATTCTTATATTCATATGGCTTGTTCCATTTTTACCTAATGTTTCTTTAATATCAATATTAACAATCTGAGAAAGCTCATCTAAAAGTGTCGAACGTTTATCACGAAGATCACTTGCTTCACCGCCTCTTACCTCAATATTGTTAATCTGCTTATTCAAAGATGCAATATTAACACCTATAGTATTAATTCTGTCAACTTTATTTTTAATTTCCTCATTAACGTCTGTCTGAATGTTAGTAAGACTTGTGGAAATGTTATTAAAATAATCACATAAGCTTTGTGCGCTGTTAATAACCTGATTCTTAATAGTTACATTTGAAGGATCCTTTTCAAGTTCCTCTAATGCATTAAAGAAGTTATTATATTCTGCTGTAAATCCATCTGCTGTGATTTCATTGTAATAATCTTCAATCTGAACCATGTAATTATATTTACTTAAATATTCACCATAATTACTAAGGTTATTTCTATATTTGTCATCCAAATATGCATCTCTTACCTGCTGTACGCTAACAGCCTCAACACCGGTACCAACTGTGCCATACTTAGCATATGTCTTTAAAGATTCTGCTGCATCTATGGTAGTTGTCTGTCTTGTATATCCTTCTGTCTGTGAGTTAGATATATTGTGTGCTGTTGTATTAGTTGCAATCTGGTATGTCTGCAAACCTGAATATGCAATTGTCAATCCAAAAAATGATGATCCCATACCGAGTCCTCCGTTTCAATTATGCAAGTCTCTCAATCAGATATTCTAACATTTCACTAACTACATTAACATATCTAGAAGCTGCGTTATACGCATTCTGGAACTTAATCATATTAGTAAGTTCTTCATCTGAAGATACACCAGCCGACTGTTGTCGTCTGTTATCCAATTCAAGACCCATACTTTCCTGACCATTGGCCATTGACTTTAACACTTCACCAGTATTAGCAAGATCTGAAATATAATTCATATAATATGTATCAAAATCCTGTCTGCCATATGTATCCGGCTTTAGTGCTATATTTTTCTGATCATATACTCCAACCAACTCTTCTGCTCTTTTAAAATTCTCTTCTCCTAACTGTGTTGAAAGAGGAATTTTAGAATAATCCGTTAAAATATCAGGATTTATCTCCAAGTTAGGTATTGTATATAAGGATTCATATCCAAAAGTATTATTTTCATTAAATACATAATATGTCTGACCATTAATTTCAGTTTCAACATATCTTTCTGTATATTTTCTTGAGAAAAGCTCCTCGCCCATGGTTAAATCTGCATCCATACCACAGCCCGCTTTTTCAGTGTCAAGAACCTTATATTCTACACCATCTATAGTTACTGTTGTATTAGGACAGAGCACATCATTAATACTCTCTACCATACTGTTTACCAACATATCAATTCCAGATAATGCTTTCATAATAACTGACGGTTCAATATTCTTATAGTAATGTTCTGCCTCAATTTTATATTCATCATAAGCCTGTCTGTAGGCTTCATCACTCTCATAATTAGCTCTTAAAGGAATATTTGGAACGTCTGTGTAGTTAGGTACATAACTTCCTCTAGCAAGTAATGTTCCTTTTAATTCACCAACATCATTACCATTGTCTGTATTAATCTCAACATCTAACACAAACACTTCCCTATCATTAAGATGAGACCATACAGGTGTATATAAAGTATTTTCCTCTGCCTGGCTAAGACCTATAGGAAAGCTAATCTCTTTTTCAACAAATGGAATTCCTTCCAAAGAAATATCCACTGTTCCATCTACCTTTTCATCATAGACTATATTAGCAAGTCTTCCAAGTGAGTCTAGTGCCTGGTCTCTTTCATCTCTCAAATCATTAGCTGTCTGTCCTGAAAATTCGATAGAAGCAATTTCTGTATTAAGCTTTGCTATCTTTGCTCCCAAGAAATTAATATCATTTACAAGACCTTCAACTTTAGTATTAAGTGTATTCTGATAATCAATAAGTCCCGAATACACTGCTTGGGCTTTATCTAAAAATGCACTGGCACTTTGAACCAATGCAGCTCTTGTTACTGTGCTGTTAGGATTCTTTGCAACTTCCTGAAGTGATGATTTTAAATCCTCCATGTAATCTTGGAACTGTACTCCTTCAAGTTCTCCTAACTGTTCTTCTACTTCAGTAAGGGCATCATACTGACTTTCATAAAAATATCTTCTGCCCTGTTCAATTCTATATGCTCTGTCTAAAAAGTCATCTCGTACTCTTCTTATGTCCTGTACATCAACACCAAGACCAGTCTTTAATACGGTAACCATATTACGACCTATTGTATTGTATGCTGTATCGCTGAATACAACTTGCTGTCTTGTATAACCGGCAGTATTAACATTTGCCAAATTGTTTGCTGTTGTATTCAGCGCATTCATACTAGATTGTACTCCGGATGCTCCTACATATAATGCGGCCATTCCATTTGCCATATGTTAATCACCTCGTTATTGTTTAGTATCAAATCCACCGGATATTGTACCGTATGGTTCACAATACCCTGTTCCTTTGCTATAATTAGCTGTCTGTGGTGCCATCTTAAGACCTTTATAAAGGTTAATTTCAAAATCAAGAATATTAAGTGTGTCATTAATAAGCACCTTGTTAGTATCGTTAACAACAATAAGTTTATCAACAGTTCTTTTAAGTTCTCTATGGGCATTTTTTAATGCTTCCTGCTCTTTTTTCTGCCCGTTAAGTAAGTCAATAAGCTTACTTACTGTCATATCTTTTTCATCTCTGTTAAGAACATTAGCTATATCCTTAGTAACCTCAACTCTCTTCTTTTCAAGAACAGCTATATCATCGATAATAACCTGTTCCTTTTCCATAAGAGCCTGTAAGGCTGGCACATCGCCCTTAACAATAATGGAGGTTTTATCAGTGGCATATGCTAATACCTTCTTATATTCAACATTTTCTTTTTTTAATACGTCAATTAATTCTTCTATTAAACTTGCCACTTCAAAAACCTCTCTTATACATTCAATAACATTTTATCAGCAATAGCTTCTGCGCTTACTGAATATGTTCCTGCTTCAATCTGAATCTTAATAGCAGATATCTTTTCTTCTCGCACGTCAGATACATTTTTCAATGCCTGCTTAGCAACATGATAATCTTTACCAACCTGTGATATCTCTAAACGATCATTTGAAGAAGCTTTTCCTGGCGCTGCTGTATTCAGTCTGCCATTACTCTTATAAATTTGTGAAACTGCACTATACGCATCAATTCTCATAAGTATTCCTCCTTCTGTATAGTTTCTTATATACTTTATCGGACAAAAAAAAATTTTCTTTAGCATAAAAAAAGAACTTTGATTAAAAAATCAAAATTCTTTTTAAATTTAACTATTATCCTAACTCAAATATCTCATCTTTGGATTCTTTTCATCGCCTCGAAGTTTCTTACCAGCCGCATCATCCCTTCGATATACATTGCCAAAAGTATTAACAAGACTTCCTCTGCAGGCATCACAAAATCTTCCTGTTCTAATCATTGTTCCACATTTTTCGCAATCAATTCCAACTAATGACTGTTCAGAAAATGTAAGTCTTTCCTCTCTTACCCATCTTTCAATCTGAGCAGTTGTTACGTCATTAGCTTCTGAAATCTCTACAACAGTAGCTGTTTTATTTTCTTCTATGTACGCCTTAACCTGTTGGAATTTTTCTTCAAGAGAATCTCTACATCCAGGACATAAATGATTATAATAGCTTCCACTTACATAATTATATAATCTGCCACAAGATCTGCAATTTTTAATTTCCATAAACATCCTCCTTCTATTATACACCATATCCGATGCAAACACTTAAGTAATATACCTTTAAAACGCCTGCCTCCTTTAACACCTTTGCACAGCTGTCAATAGTTGCACCAGTAGTATAAATATCATCTATAACTATTACTCTCTTATATTGTACATCATTTTTCCCAATTTGAAAAGCATTTTTCAGATTATTATACCTTTCTTTGTCATCAAGCTCCTTTTGTGCCTTTGTAGACTTAACTCGAAGCAATATTTCATCATCCACTTTAATATTAAGCTCTTTACCTATTCTGTCCGCTATTAAAAATGCCTGATTATATCCTCGTATTTTATATTTATCCTTGTATAACGGCACTGGAATAAGTGCCTGGCAATCCCACATTTTTATCTGCCTGCCATAAAGCCTTGCTATCTCTTTTCCATAAAAATCTGCATATTCTCTTTGATTATGATATTTAAATAAATACATGGATTTTTTAATGTATTCATCATAAGCCCATACAGCCATGCCCCTTTCATAAATATGCTGTTTTTTAGTGCAATCATAGCAATATTCCTCATTTTCTCCCTCTAATGGTTTACCACATTTAAAACACCTGCTACCGGAAATATATGTCAGTTTAGGCTTACATTCTTTACATATAAGCTCTTTTATCTGTGTTAAAGGTAATGCATTTGCGCATACAGGGCAACGTCTTGGATATATTGTATTTATAATCCCATCCCACAATTCATTTATCATACATACTCCTCTAATAATAGATAAAGAGAGCCCATTTACGAACTCTCTTTATATGTCTTTACTATATCTTTTACATAATCTCTTATATCTTTAGAATCATTTTCTGCAACCTGACGTAATTTTTCAAGCTTGTCCAAGAAATTTTCTTTGTCAAATTCTATTGGGCGCCCTATATGAATAAGCCTGTTAGCAGTTTCTTTAAGGCCCTCTTCCTTCATAAGCATCTCTTCATATAGCTTTTCGCCAGGACGAAGTCCTGTAAATTCTATCGGAATATCCACATCTGGCTCATAGCCTGAAAGCCTTATTATATTCTTAGCCAAATCAAGAATCTTTACTGGTTCACCCATGTCAAGTACAAATATCTCTCCGCCCTTAGCATATACACCGGCTTGTAATACCAAGGATACAGCTTCTGATATAGTCATAAAATATCTAATAATATCCGGATGTGTTACCGTTACCGGTCCACCCATTTCAATCTGTTTTGTAAATAAAGGAATAACACTTCCGTTACTTCCAAGCACATTACCAAATCTAACTGCCACAAACTCTGTGTCATACTTTTCGTTAAAAGTCTGCACTATCATCTCGCACATTCGCTTTGATGCACCCATAATATTAGTTGGATTAACTGCCTTGTCGGTAGAAATAAGAACAAACTTTTTAACACCATTCATGGCTGCTGCATACGCTGTCTTATAAGTACCAAATACATTATTCTTAATAGCTTCATTTGGACTATCCTCCATAAGAGGAACATGCTTGTGCGCAGCCGCATGATATACAATATCAGGCTTGTATTCCTTCATAATAGTATCCATTCTGTGAGTATTTCTTACAGAGGCAATTAAAACCTCCATATCAAGCTGTGGATACTTTCTTATCAAATCCTGCTGAATTTCATAAGCATTATTTTCATATATTTCAACTATAATAAGCTTAGCTGGAGAATATGATGCAATCTGTCTGCACAATTCGCTGCCGATAGAACCGCCACCACCTGTTACAAGAACAACCTTGCCACTAATCTGTGCAGCAACACTATCCATATCAATCGTTACAGGTTCTCTTCCTAAAAGGTCTTCAATCTCAACCTTTCTAAAAGAAGATACATTAACTTTTCCATCTAAAAGTTGATATACACCCGGCATAATTCTTAGGCTACATGTAGTTTCTTTACATATGTCAAGAATCTCTTTTATCTGCTGTTTCGATGCCGAAGGCATAACCACAAATATCTCTTTAACATCATATTTTTTTACATTTTCAACAATGGTATGTCGGTTGCCTAATACCATACAGCCCTGAAGATAATTACCAGTCTTAGAATTATCATCATCAATAAGACCTACAATCTTATAGTTAAGCTTATTTGCCTGAATCTCTTTAATAGCCATATTTGCAGCTTCACCAGCGCCTATAACCAAAACTCTAACCCTATGCGAGCTTCTATTACCCATTCTTGCCTTAATATACATTAATATCTTATAGGCAAATCTTGTACAAAGAACCTCTATTGTCAAAACAGCTGCATAAAGTGCAAAATAAGCATAAGGAACTTCTCCACCCAAAAGGAACATTCCCACAACCTGAATTGCTGATGCAACAAGACACGCAAATACAATATTTCCAAATTCACCTACTCCGGCAAATTTCCAAATACTCTTGTATAGCTTAAAACCTAAAAATATACCAATTGTAATTACAATGTTAAATGCCATATATTCGCTAACTGCATCTATTGCAAGCTGCTCAATATCTTCGCCTTTAAAATCGTATCGCACAAACAGGGCTATCACAGCTGCCAATAATATTGACAGAGTATCTGCAATAAAGAACAATGCTATTCTTAACGCCCTTGTATTAGCTTTTATAAATTCTTTCATAATCAGCCATCCTCGCAACCAAAAAACTTCAGTTACCTTTGTTATTCCACAACATGAATCTCAAACAAAACTTTATCAGAATAGTTATTATCGCTATCTTTTGTATAATAATAAAGCTTGTATGTTCCAACAGTATTTAAATCATAAGAATTCATACCGTCTATGTATATTCTTGTATAAAGATCATTTCTGTCATCTTTATCATCAGTTATATTTTCTACATACCATATAAGATTACGGATGCTCTCGCCTTTCTTCACAGTAACAGAGCCCTGTTTTAATGTGATAACAGGCTTTGCCCCTGTTGCTACAGGTGGCTTAGTAGGCTTCTCTGTAGGGTCTTCTGGCTTCTTTGTAGGCTCTTGTGTACTTCCACTTGTTGGTTCTTCAGTATTACCACTTGTTGGTTCTTCAGTATTACCGATAGTTGGTTTTTCATTAGGAATATTACTTCCGTCAAAATTATACTTAATCACCTTATAAGCAAATGTAATATTACCATCCTTGTCTTTTGCCGCATATATAACCTTTGCTGTTTTATTTTCCTCATTAACAGTTATACTGTCTATCATAAGTGTACTAGTCACGTCACCGTCTTTTTTATCCTTTGCACTTACACCTTCAAGTAAAATTTTAGTATCCATACCCGGTGTATATACCACATCTGTATATCCTACAGTTATCATTGGACCCTTTTTATCACCTGTAAGTGAAACTATAATAATTATTATAATAAGTATTGCTATTAATATCGTAAATATATATGGTAATTTTTCTCTATTTATTTCCATCTTAATAATTTCTCCAGTCTAATTCTTCCTTGTAAATGATAGCACAATTACCATTTTTTATCAAGTCATTTCAGACTTGTTATCAATTTGAGGTGCAAATTTAACATTTTATATTTCTTTTTTTGCATAAAATCTACTATTATCCTTTGATTCTTAGTAAGTTCTATATCTGAAAAATCTGTAGTCATAAGATATTCCTTATTAAGAGTATTTTCTAATATCTGCACCTTATCCTTAATTGACTTATCCTTATACATAAGACAGATATGCTCAATCACATCATCTATACATCTTTTCGCAACAATATCCTTTACTACTTCCTCGCCAAATTTCTTTTCACAGAACTTATTAGTAATCTTAGCAAGTAAAACTGCAATGGAAACCGCATTTTCTCTATAAATCGATGTAAGAGAACTTGATTTATTGATTATATAATGGTAACCAATATTTTTAACTATAGCTATCTTATCAATATTTTTCATATATTCCAAATTAAATGCAAGATCTTCCCCTAAATTCATTTCAGTACGGAATTCCTTTTTAATTAAGTTTCTTACAAATAACTTATTCCACAAAGGATTAATAAAAAACTTTTCATAAAGATATGGAAATCTTTCCTTAAATTCATCATTGTCGCGAATATCGTCAAGCTCGCAGTAATTTTCCTGCATTTCGCCTTCCTTTTCAAAATAGTAACCGCCTATTACCAACTGACTGTCAGTTTCCTTTATAGCTTCATACATTCTTTTTAAAGATGTCGGACTCACATAGTCATCACTATCCAAAAAGGAAATATATTTTCCCTTTGCCACCTTAAGTCCTTCATTTCTAGCTGCAGAAGCACCACCATTTTCTTTATGAATAAGGACGATTCTTGAATCTTCCTTTGCATACTTCTCACAAATTTTGTAAGAACCGTCTGTAGAACCATCATCCACCAAAATAAGTTCAAAATCCTTAAACTCCTGATTAAGCACAGAATCTAAGCAGATTTCTATTTTCTCTTCCACATTATAAACCGGAACAATAATACTAATTTCCATATTTTTTACTTCCTCCTTTTGAAAATTCTTCCCAAAATACGCACTCCAACAGACCAGATATATTTAAATTCATTAGTCCTAAAGAACATTATAACATAAATTACATTTGGCAGTATAGCACATATTGCCATTTTAATAATAAAATGGAAAATATTTACCGAATCAAACAGACTACATAAGAAAAATACAAGTCCGTTTACACCAAGGGCTAATGCCGTATACAAGGCATATTTAGACATATAATGTCTCATTTTTTTATCAAGACCATACTTAAATACAACCCACGGTTCTGCAATAAAGCATGTTGTGAGTGTACTTATTAATGTTCCTATAAATACACCTGCAGCACCAATTTTCATACTTAGTATAACCGATACCACTATATTAATAACAGATTCTGCTATAGGTACATATCTGTTATACCAAAACAGCCCCATTGCATTGCTAAAGGTCTGTACAGTCTTTCTCATACCCTTTATATAAAAATTAACACAAAGTATGGCCATTATTCCAAAACCAAATAAATAATCAGCACCAAGCCATAAAGTTATAAACGGATGAAGCAGATTAAACAGGCATATGGCACTAAATGAATATACCCAAAAGTCAATTAGAAATGTAGTTTTAAATATATCATAGGATTTGTCCTTATTTTCTAAAACCGCCATATTACCAATACCTGGTGTTATGGCAAAGAAAATCTGTTCTAAAACCTTTTCAATTGACTCTATAATCAATACATAGTTAGAATAAATACCAACACTTACAAGGCCTACAATCTTAGATAAAATAATGTTGTCAGTTGAAAATACTATAATTCCGCCAATTTTATGCAAAAGCATAGCTTTAGTATTCTTCTTTATTTCACCATATAATTCATCATCAAGTTTTTTAGCACCTTTTTTCTTAAGTACCGGATATCTTTTATTTGCTGTATAAGAAATAACTCCGTTAGTTACCAGAGTACCGATAACCTGTGTTGCCACATAAAGAACAAAGTTCTTTGTTATTACTAAAACTATAATCTGAGCAATTACGGTTAACACACTCATTAAATTATTGATAATTGTTACAACATAATTCTTCTGGTTTGCAGTAATAAAAGACGCTTTATAAGAAAAGAAATATGATACACCTGAGTTAACTACATACAAAAGGTATATAAGTTGTATGTCTGCAATATCCGGCATTTCTTTTACAAATATATGCAAAAATGGCGTAAGAGAAGCTCCGACAATAAGTATAAATATACCAATTCCCGTATACACCTTCTTATAAAATTCCATCAAAGACATAATTGTAGCTTCGTCATTTTGTGCAATAGGCTTATACATACTATACACAATGGCTACACCTATACCAAGCTCTGCAAGGGAAAGCATTGATAAAATGTTAGAAAACAATCCGTTAATACCAAGATACTCCTTTGAAAGTATCATAACAAATACAGTTCTCGAAACAAACTTTACCAATAAAGACAATATCTGCCCACCCCATGCCGCTGTGGCATTTTTAACTGAATTTTCTGCTCTCATATTAATCTCTTTCTTGTTCTTCCTCTTCTTCAAAAGCCAGACCTATTAAAGAATAAAACAACACAGTTGTAATATTATTTACGAAAAACAGCTCTGTAAAGAAAAAGGCATTAATAAGTATTGAAATAATCAAAGTACTTACAAATATATAGTTTTCATTTATTTTGTGATGTTTTAAATACACCTTTATAAAGTCCTTTGCCAGACAAACAAGGAAGACTGCCATAATAATACTGCCAATAATACCTACCGAAACAAATACTGTAAGATATCCGTTGTGAGTTTCATAGCCTGTTGTACCTATATAGCTGTCAGGATATTTATCCTTTACAAATTCCATCTGATTTGCAGGTGACAAGCCAATCAGTTTATGTTCCTTTAATATCCCAATATATCCCTTCCATATATCAAATCTGTTATTGGATATATTACCCGAATGACTGTCAGGTCGTTGCAATATGCTTCCCGAACTTCCATTATTGTTGCTATTGTTATTGTTAACATCGCCTGCTTCATTATCGCCTGCTTGTGGTGGAACCAGCCCACTGTCATCTTCAATATCGATGACGCAATATTCCATCACCTTTTTTGTACCTAAATTAATCCCATATGTTATAGCTACTGACAATAATGTTAAAATTGCAATAATCGTAAATTTCCCCAGCAACTTTACATTTTTTTCCGTAAGGAAATTTTTTACATAGCATGCTGTTAAAAATGCCACAACTGCCAACACACATATTATTGCCGTTCTTGAACCAGACAAAACAATATATATAAAACATACTGTAACATTTATGGAAAGTAAGACTCTTACAAATATATTTTTTATGCTCCTTATTATCCATAAGCTGCCAAGCACCATATAAATTGATGTAACCGCGCCATAATTAGGATCATTAAAAATTCCAAAAAGTCGGCCTTCCATAAAGCCTTGCCTTCTTATCTGACCATGCACCTCATACAAATAATCTATCTGTAGCACATATTGAACAATGGATGTTACCACCGCTCCAAACCACATTACTATCATAATCGCAAATACAACGCGTACCCATTTTTCAAACGTTTTTATGCTTACTCTCATATACATTGTATAAAATAATACAACATTTATTATCATCCAGCATATAGTAGTCAGATTACGTCTATAACCATATTCAATATTAACAATAGCCGATATGGCAGTAACGCCTATAAAAGCGATAAGCACAATTCCATATCTTGCTTTAAATATATCTCTGTCCATTATAAAGCTTAATGCAGCAAGCAACATACCTGCTCCTGCAAGCACAATATAAATATACGCGTTAACAGGCTGGACCATCTTTGCCAAAGGCATTATACGACCCATTAAAGAATATATTGCAAATATAATAGCATATATGCCTATAACAATATTCAGTTTATCTGTTATTTTTTCTTTCATCATTACTTTTCACTTTCGATAAGTTTAATCCACTGGTTTATTACATTATCCTGACTGAATTTATACATATCCTTTTCGCTGTTCTTAGAGAATTTCTCCCTAAGTTCATTATCATTCATAAGTTTTAATATTCTTTCAGCCATAATATCTGTATCGTATGGTTCAACTAAATATCCATTTTCATTATCTGAAATTATTTCAGCAGGACCAGTCATGCAATTAAAACTCACTATTGGCAGCTGATTTGCCTTTGCTTCAAGCAAAACTAAAGGAAGACCCTCTCTGTAAGAAGTAAGTACAAATATGCCATATTCCTTATATAGCTGTGGCATATTATTAACTGCGCCCTTTAATACAAGCTTATCTGACAACCCTTTTTCTTCTATCTGCTTTTTTATTTCATCAAAGGTCTCACCATCGCCGTAAATATGCCATTGCCAATCAGTTTCCTTTTCAAATACCTTAGCTGCCACATTAACTAGCATATCATAGCCCTTTTCCTTGCCAAATCGTCCTGCAGATAAAATACAACGACTGTTCCTATTATAGCTTCCTGCATTTTTAATTGTATTTTCATCTATATTGTTATATATACAAATTACTTTTTTCTCTTTTAAATGAAACTTCTTTATATAGTCCTTCTGACTTCTCGCAGTAAGTGTCACTACTCTATTTGAAACCTTAGCACTTATAAGACGAATATACCTTATATCCCTTTGATGCCACTGATTCATCAAGGCACCGTGGTCACAAAATGCAAACTTCGTCTTTGAAGTAAGAGCTACAGGAGCCGTAATTACACCCGGGTAATTTCCCATTGTAAGTGCCCACGAAATATTTTTTTCTTTTAAAATTTTCTTTAAAGGATTATATACACCTGTGATAGCCTTTCTTATTCTTAATTCCTCTTCAAAAAGGCATATCACTTCAACATTAGTGTCAAATTGATATGGTATATTTTTCCCTTTTCCAAATAAACTTATTACATATGTTTTATATTTTTTGCCAAGTGCATTAGCAAGGGTATTAGTAACCTTTTCAGCACCGCCTAAAACTGATATGTCATAAACTATAAAGCAAATATTCTTCATATTTTCAATTATGCCGACTGTCTTTTTATATTAGCTAACATAAGCTTTCTGTAAAGCCCTACATTAAATAACAATGCCAGTGCAGCTATTCTCCTGGATTTTCTAAAATATTTATTTAAAGCCACCTTTATTCCGTTGGACTTTAAAAAATTTCTAACCTTCTTATAATCTTCGTTTTCCTTGTATTTGTCAAGTAAAAGTATTCTGTCAAACACGGTAAAATATGCCCACTGCAATCTAAAACTTGCCTTATCTAAAAGAGCCGGATACATCTTTTTAACAGCCTCGTAATTAATTGTATATGCATCTACAATGTCAAAATCCTGTTTCTTATAAGGTGTAGTTGTAATGCTACCCTCTCTGTGAACATAATAATAATATGGTTTTGTTGTAACTGCCACATTTTTTACTATAGGCATCAGCTTAGTTGTAAAAAATGCATCCTCATATCTTCTTCCGTAAGGAAACTCAATACTTTTATAAATATCCGTTTTTATAAGCTTATTGCATATTGAACCGGGAATAACCTCGCCAAGCATAATATGTCCAAAGGCTTCTTCATTAGTACATACAAATTCCATATCTTTATTGCACTGCTTAACCTCATTTTTTCCATATACATTTGTTATTCCACAAACAGACATATCCACATCATTTTCTTCAATAAGCCTTACAAGCTCTTCTATCATATTTTTGTGAATATAATCATCACTGTCTATGCAGATAGTATATTTACCATTAGCCTTTGACACACCTGTATTACGTGCAAAAGAAAGTCCGCCATTCTCCTGATTAACAAGGCATATTCTCGAATCCTTCTTTTCATATTCTGCTGCAATCACTGCAGAATTGTCCTTAGTGCCGTCATTTACAAGTATAATTTCTAAATCTGTATATGTCTGTCCTATTATGGAATCTAAACATTTTGCCAAATACTTTTCTACATTGTATATTGGTACAACTACGCTAACCATATTAATCCTTTCATCAAACCTTACTAAAGGTTCCATTTAAATACTGTTTTAAATGGTGTATTAAAATCTGTTCTAAACACTCTGTGAATGTCTTCAATACTACTTACAGGCTTGTCCTCATATATAATCAAATTCAGCCTGTTAACAAATTCTTTATCCTGCATATATTTCACTGCATTTACAAAATCTTCCCTTCCTGAACGACTGCTGCCAACAAATGTAAGCCCTTTTTCAAGAATATCTCTTGTATTAATTGCAACCTTATTTTCACTTACGCCCATAAGCATAACTGTTCCCTGTGGCAAAATACATTTAATAATGTCATCAATAGCATAATAACTGCCCTCACCACCACAGCACTCAAAAGCATGCGACACATAAAAATCCTCAGGCAGACTATCTGTCAGATATGTTTCGTCAGCGAATGAAAAATATGCCAACTTTCTAGGATTACGACCTATAACCACAATCTTACTATCCTTAAAAGTATTTTTTAGTATTGAGGCAACCACAAAGGAAAGACTTCCATCCCCCCATACCGCTATTCTTTCTCTTTCGTTATGAGACATTGCAGCAAATCTGCTTACCGCATGCATACCAACGCTTACAAATTCAGTTACAGAAGCTATGTGAGCAGGCACATCTCCAACAGAAACAACTCTTTCCGCACTTATATCCACATACTCTCTTAAAAAGCCATCATATCCACTAGAAAGGAAATATGAACCCTTTCTATAATTTTCGTAGATAATATCGCTTTCCACAGTAGGCGTATTAGGTATCATGGCAACTAATTCACCGCGTTTAAAAGTATTACTACCATCATATACAACCTCGCCACAACACTCATGTATTAGTGCCATTGGAAGCTTCTTCGATAAAACTGCCTGATCTCTCTGACCTAAATAATATCTTTGATCTGCATGGCATATAGCCATATATTTAGGCTTAACTATTACCCTGTCACCAAATTCTATATCATCATATTTAATTGAAAATACCTGGGGACTAACCAGCTGATAAATGTAATTAATCAATTAAATTTCCTCCAACCATTGCCTTTGCAATCTTATAATCACTAACTGTTGTTATCTTAATATTAGAAATTTCGCCCTCTACAAGATGTACAGGTGTATTTCTTACAACACCCATTTTACACGCATCTGTAAGAATCTCTTTTTCTTCAGGTGTAAGATCATTATAAAGCTTCTTTAAAAGATTTATATTAAAGCTCTGTGGTGTCTGTCCCTGATACATTTTTCTTCTGTCTGGAATATCACTTATTACCTTGCCATCCTCTGATACAACTATAGTATCAATAGCACCAACTACTGTATCGCAGGCATCATACTTAATAACAGCTTCAATATTATCCTCAAGAATTCTTGAAGTAACAAATGGTCTTACTGAATCATGTGTTATTATGTAGTTATCTTTTGCCACACCAAATTTAGCCTCAATATCCGCTACAATATTCATAATCGTTGAATTTCTGTCAGCACCGCCTGCTACAACAAATATATCCTCTTTTCTAACCTTTATATGCTTTTCTATTAAATCCTGCATATGAAAAAGCCAGCTTGGATGTACACCAATAAATATCTTGTCTATTTTATTACATAAAATAAATTTTTCAAGAGTATGAATAATAATAGGCTTATCACCCAAATCCAAAAACTGCTTTGGCATATCTGCAATATTCATTCTAGAACCTACGCCACCTGCTAAAATCGCACCAAAAATCATCATATTTTCAATTCCTTCCATATATTTTCAATTATATTATTATCAACATTTTCATCAAATTTTCTTGCAAAGAGCATATCACTATTTTTAAGTTCCTCATAGTCTGAAGACCTAAACACATACGGATTACCTCTTTCCCAATCTATTAAACGAATCTGCCTGTCTGCCAGCTTATCCTTATATTCAGAATCCCACAATATCATCTGCTTATACAATTCATCTGCACATAGAGAAAATTTAAAATGTCTTTTTATAAATTTTTCTTTGCTTAAAATATATTTTGCACACTTACCTGTAATGCTTACCCAATTAGCTCCATACTTTACCTGAAGACTTTTAGCTCTTTTTACGCCTAAAAGCTCCTGCACCTTTAAAAGAACTCTTTGTATTCTTCCAATCATACGGTACTTAAACACATTTTCATCTCTGCCTGCATACTGCTGCAAAAGATAATATCTGTCTATTCTCTTTTTAACCTGACTGTCCGAAAGCTTATCAAGATATTGCACATATTCCCTGCCATTATTTTTATCAAAAAAAGCCAAAATATCATCCTGCTTTTTCAGTGGTAAATCCACACCGGAAATAAGGTGTACATAGTCATAATCTTCTGTATTAACAGCCGCCTTCATAAGATTAAGCTCATACTGAATCTGAGAATACGCTCCCCAGTTAACATTGACACGTTTTACAAATTTAAGCACAGACCTATTGGTTATTAATTTAGGCAATTCCTTTACCTTCTTATCAATATGAACGTATATATCCACTCTTTCGTGGTCAATCATATCAATAAGCTTTTGCAAAAGGTCAAAGTGACTGTGAGCAGCTATCAGATATGCATGTTTACCCATTATTTTTCTCCATTCTTGCAGTAATAAACACCTTTATATTTCAAATAAGAATTGTTTAAATCCATAAATTCCACATCATGATGTGCCACCTGCTTTTCTTTAGGCGGCATCTTCATATAATCGCCAAAAGCAATCCTTAAATACTCATCATAGCCTACAGGTATAGGCATCTTTGTATCTTCAAAATCCACAAATATGGCACTGTCAAATGCTTTTCTTGGATATACATTTTTCATATAGCCCGGTCCTGCACAAAGTTCAGTCATGCTTTCACATTTATCAAGCTCATACTTTGACATCTGCTTTTCTGCAAACTTCCATATGCGATATCTAAGCCCTTTAAAAGGTACCAATGCAAATGCAATCTTAGCTATCATAGCCTTTTTCTTACCATGATTAACAGGAACTAGCTGAGCGCAAAACAGAGAATAAACCATTCCCCACATAAGCTGCATTTTTCTCTTAAATGCACTATCCGGACAACCATCTATAGGGAAAATATCAAGGGCCACACCATGAGGAATATCTAAATCCTTCTGGTAAGGTTTAATCTGAGTAGTATTATTATCTCTTATTGTTATGAACAAATTGTGATCAACCATTGTCCTTTTAGGTCTTAAAATGGAATATGCTTCATTATCAGCTTTTTTCTTCCACAATCTATATAATTTTTCATAATCCTTACGAGGCATAAAAAAGTCCAAATCATCATCCCAAGGTATAAATCCACCATGTCTTATAGCACCGATACAACCGCCACCACAAAAATAAGTAAGCAGATTATTTTCCTTACAAAACTCCACAAAATACTTTGCCATATCAAGACTTTTTAATTGTAATTCTCTTAAATCCTTTTCAGATATATTAGCCATAATTAAGCCTTTCTTTTCATATATTTTTTTCTAAATCCTGGAATCTTAATGATACCAACAACAGTTCCTATTCCATAGCTTATATGCAATATTGGAAATATAAACGGTAACAAAAGATTGCACGGATTAAATTTATTTTTCACAATTGCAAATATGCTCATTAATAAATCCACTGCACCATACAGGCTCCACATAAGTATTGCCAAAAATGGATACCCCACCAGTGCTAATATACTTGTAAATATAATACCCATCACAAAGCAAAATGGCACAAAATGAAATAACGACAAACACTTAGGACACACCGATGCTGTAAGTCCAATCCAATAACCATTGCCATATTTTTGCTTAACCATCGCCTTTAAACTTGAACGGGCATGCTGATAGGATGTAATATTTTCATCATAACAGATTTTGTAACCTGCTTTTCGGATTCTATAATGAAACTCATTATCCTCCGTTCTTCCAAGCATTTCATCAAAATGTCCTACAGTCTTAATAACCTCTCTTTTATACATTCCATGAAATAAGGAATTAACATAGCTTCGCTTTTTTGCTTTTCTATAAGGTGCAAAACTTGAACCAAACATAGAATCCTCTGCTAATAAAAGTGTCTCCTTAAACGGCGTTTTATCAACAATAATATTAGGTCTTGGTCCGCCGCTTACAGCCTCGCCACTTTCAATTACTTCAACATTTTTAGCAATAAAATCAACAGGTATACTTGCATGGGCATCTATTCTAACCATAACATCACCGTTAAAATTATCAATAACTGTATTCCAGCCACTGGCCTGAATACGACCTACATTGTCCAGCACCAAAATACCATAATACTCATCCTTATGCTCATTAGCAAATTGCTCAAACATTTCCTTAGTTCTATCAGTAGACATACTGTTTACCAATATAAGCTCAATATTCTTTTTATCATAGGTCTGATTGTACAAATCTGCCAAAAGACCGTCTAATACCTTTTCTTCATTAAAGGCAACAACGCCTATTGATACTACCATATTTTCTCCTACTTTAACACTGCAAATACAGTTCTTATCATGGTTTTTATATCACTAAATATACTAAATTTCTTAATACTTTCAAGGTTGTATTTCATTTTTTGTGGCAATACCTGATTAACATATATTTCATCAGTATTATCTCCACCTGCTAAAAGCTTTTCTTCATCCTTGTATTCAATGCTTGCCTCAGAAGTTATGCCCGCCGGTAAAAGTAAAGTCGCATACATACTGTCAGTATATCGCTCAACATATTTTTTCACTTCAGGTCTTGTACCCACAAAGGACATATCCCCTGTAAATACATTAAATAACTGTGGAAGTTCATCAAGTCTTACACCACGAATCTTAGCGCCCACCTTAGTAACTCTAGAATCATTATTAGTAGTTACTAAAGAACCCATTTTATCCGCGTTATTAACCATAGTTCTAAACTTGAAAATGCGAAACTCCTTACCATATCTAGTAATTCTTACCTGTCTGAAGAAAACCGGTCCTTTAGAATCACATTTGATAATTATTGCAATAATAACAAACACAGGTAATAACACAACTATCATTAATCCCGATACCAAAACATCAAATGCTCTTTTTAACGCAAGACTTAATTTCTTCTTCTGTAATATGTCATAATACTCTTTTACAGCATCATTTTGCATATACAAGGGCAACTCATTAAACTTTAACATAAACATCCTCTAAAATAATTTTTTAAAATTGTCAATTATATATTCAACCTCTTCATCTGTAAGACAGGTATGAAGCGGTAATGTTACTTCATTACTGAAAAATGCATACGCATTTGGATAATCTTCAATATCAAATCCAAGATTCTTATATGCAGTAAGAAGTGGTAATGGCTTATAATGAACATTAAGAGGTATTCCCACTTCTGCCATTCTTGTAATAAAAGCATTACACTCTTCTCTAGTCTTCCCATTTAAACGAACTAAATACAAATGTCCTGAAGAACTATGATTATCAGAATAATGATTAAGCACACTAACAGGCATATCCTTTAATGCCTCATCATATCTTTCAATAATCTCTCGTCTTCTTGCAAGCATACTATCATATCTTTCAAGCTGTGCAAGACCAACTGCTGCCGCAACGTCAGTAAGATTACATTTATACAATGGTGCAATTATATCATATTCCCACGCACCTAACTGTGTTTTAGCCAAAGCATCTTTTGACTGTCCGTGAAGAGAATAAAGATTAATAGTCTTGTAAAATTCCTCGCTGTCAAATGCTTCATGCTCTCTCCATGTAAGTGCTCCGCCTTCAACTGTTGTAAGATTCTTAACTGCATGAAGAGAAAAGCTTGTAAAGTCGGCTACCTCGCCACATTTTTTACCATTTCTAACTGCTCCAAGAGAATGTGCTGCGTCTGCAAGCACAATAATTCTTCCAAAGCCTTTTTGAATCTCGTTAGATGGTGTAAATAACGCCTTCTTTGATTCAACAATTTCAAAAATCTTATCATAATCGCACATTATACCTGCAATATCAACAGGCATAATAACCTTAGTCTTATCTGTGATGGCATCTGCAAGCTTATCATAGTCCATCTCTGTAGAGTCCTTCTTAGTATCAACCATAACAATAGTTGCACCTACATGATGAGTAACACTTGCTGTAGCTGTATATGTGTAAGCAGTTGTAATTACTTCGTCACCCGGTCCGACTCCTAATGCTCTAAGGCACATCTCCATACATGCTGTAGCCGAGTTAAGACAGATAGCTCTCTTAGTATTACAAAATGCTGCTATTCTTCTTTCAAATTCTTTTGTTCTAGGTCCTGTTGTAAGCCAGCCTGATTGAAGTGTTGCAACAACTTCATCAATCTCTCCCTGTTGTATATCCGGTGGTGAAAATTTAATATTCATTGTTATTCTCCTTCCATATTCAAGACTCTATTTCAAATCTTTATGCGTTTATTAAAAAACATACTTACTTAACTTTATATTTTATCACTACACTAATCAAGTGTCAAACTTCCTTTACCTTTTTATGTAAAAAAAATAGCTTTTCTTTTGCAGATAAAAATGTTATAATGTTTGATATGATATTTTTTAGGAGGTATTTTTCCATGAAACCATGGCTTGTAGCAGTACTGATAGTGGTAGCAGTCCTTATCGTATTATTTGCACTATTAGTATTTTTCGGCAACAAATTACGTAAAAAATCAGACGCACAAAGAGCTCAGATAGATGCAGCAGCTCAGACAATGAGCATGTTAATCATCGATAAAAAGAAGATGAAGCTGATGGACGCTAATCTTCCAAAGATAGTTATCGACCAGACACCTAAGATGTTAAGACGTGCTAAGCTGCCTATTGTTAAAGCTAAAGTTGGTCCAAAGGTTATGACTTTAATTGCTGATGAAGAAGTATTTAAGACACTTCCAGTTAAGACAGAGGTTAAAGCAACAGTAAGTGGCATCTACATCACAGGTTACAAGTGCTTACGTGCTAACGCAGTACCAGCGCCAGAACCTAAGAAGAAAAAAGGATTATTTAAGAAGAATAAGTAAAATATGAGAGTCAGGTAATTTCAAGTTACCTGACTCTTTACATTTCACCTAACAAAACCCTTCTTTATCAAGTTCTCTCAAATGCTGAGATATACTTATATATCTTATAATTACATTTATCAAAATCATTATAATAACGATTATAACCATCCACCATACATTTATCCAATTTTCCCAACAGTACCTAAGTATATCTTTTACATCAGTAACATAATCTTCAAGTTCTTCTACCCAGAACATCGCATTTCTTGCTCCCGAATAATGATATTTGCCATTATCTTTATACTCTATGTATAAAAGTTGCATTCTGTATACAAATACTGCAGGAATTGTAAGGACAATCCATTTTATTTCATTTAACGCTTGATGTATGTGCATAATTTTAATTCGCCATTTACTCATACCAAGCAATCTAAATCTTCGTATTCGGTTACTATTAAATACAAAAGTTGACTGCACTATATTTATCCTGATAATTACAAAAAATGCAGTAAGCATAAGCATAAATGAAATATATACAATCATTTTGTTTCTATGCTTAGCTATTTGCTCTGAATAGGATACATATTTATCATCACAAGCTCCATCGTCTGCAACAATAAGATTAGCACACATATCTCCATAGCTGGCATATTGTGCATTTTGCTTTAATTGTACGGATATATGATTATACTCTAATTCCCCACCTTCCATAGCAGCTATTTTTTCACCTAATTCGCTTGAGGCAACTAGTAGCATTCTATTCCCCTCAGTATTAGCATTGCTATATGCTGGAAATGATGTGAAACGTGGCAATTTATCTGTTGGAATTATAGCCGCCACCTGCACAGCAACCTTTTCACCACCTACTATAATTCGTAATTCACTACCAGGCTTTATATATGTATCCAAAGAAGAATTCATTGCTATAAAAACTTGTTCTCCTGATTTAAACTTATTATAATCCATATATTCACTATAATATCTTTGTAAAACCTTTTCATAAGCCGCCTTAGCATCACTTACAAAGCAGGAAGCATATCCATATTCCAAGTGATTTTTTTCTTTCAATATTTCTCCCCAAGTAACCTTCCATTCAAGCCTTTCATCATTTTGTCCCCAGGATGTATGACCTTGTGAAAAAATTTCATCCCTAAAAGAAGTTATATACTCGTCTTTATCCATATTATCCCACTCAAATAAATGCATATTATCAACAGACATCAACTCATAAGAGCTAATTCCCTTAATATCCTTTAAGCTTTCATAAAAGCCTTGTGAATATCCAAAGGAAAGACTTTTTTTATAGCGTACCCCAAAACCCAATTTAGACAAAACCGTTTTACCATCAGGACCATAATATGCATAAAAGTCATTATATTTGGTTTCGATTGGTCTTACTCCAGTTACATCTACCATTTTATAATAATAGCTATAACCACTATATTCCTCCCAAAGCTTATTACCTGCAATCAAAAGCATCCCGGTAAACACCATAACTACCAATACTGAGAATACATTACGCAAAACGAACACCTTTTGTTCTCTTTTAAATAAGCTTTTATTTATTTGTCTATGTCTTAACTTATTCATTCTCCATCTAAATAAAAATCTAGTAGAAATCTCCTGCTGATTACCGTGTAAAGTATTTTTTGAATTAACCACTAACGCTATAATCGTTGACACAATATATAACAAAATACCCGCTAAAATCATTCTTAGCATATTTATAATCGGCAACTCAAAAAAATACTTGTATCCATTAACCATAGTAATAATGCTACTTATAAGTATTGCCACCACTAAAGATGCTATTGTAGCTACTAACTGAGTCGGCAAAAATATATACCCGCTCTCAATAAGTATCATACATCTTACCTGGGCTTTAGACATTCCTATTGTACGATAATTATAATAATATCTTTTACGCTTTTGAATATAGCTTATCATTAAAAATGACATAGCTATAACACCTGCTAACAAAGTCATAACCTCAATTATGGAATATATTTCTGCACTTCCCCACAAAGCCACATTATACAATGGAGCATTATATACAAAACGCTCCCCATATTTAGCTGATGGTCTGTGTGCCTTATATAATTTTTCCTTAATTTCTTTTATATCTGCCTTTTCATATTCCTTTGCCATATGATAGCAATATGATATAGTTCCATCAAAATCTATACTTTCAATTTCTTCTTTGGTAAGTATGCCTCTTGGCATTTCATTACCTATTGTCCAATTGCAGGTATTAGTTTTCATTATACCCACCAATTTATATGTTTTTGATATAAATCCGCCTTTTTCATCTTTAAACTTCACTTCTATATTTTGACCTAATTCTCTAGTATATCCCAGTTCAACTAAGGTGGACGAATCTAATACAATTTCATCATTATTTTGTGGAAATTCGCCTGCAGAAAGTTCTATATGTCCTATTCTTATAAATTCTTCATCCATATAACCAAGTTTTGCACCAGCACTTAATCCCTGGCTATTATACAAATCCAATCCCGAAAGACAAGTTCCGTAAGAATCAAAATATGCATATTTTGACAGGACATTCGCAGTTGTTTCATCTTCATACACTTCTGCAATAGACCACTCTCCATACACCTTTTTATTATATTCAAAGGTGTATGTTTCGGCATTTTTTTGAAACAATACTATTCCATTCATAAAAAATGTTGCAATAAATACAATAACAAGCATCAAACGCATTTCTTTCTTACGTCTTTTCATGCTTTTTATAATGTCTTTTAAAAACACCTTCATATGTGCCTCCTATTCTCCCGCAACGGTCACCACTCCATCTTCAATATGTATAATTCTATCTGCAAATTCTGCCATCTGCATATCATGTGTAACTATAATAATTGTCTGGTTGTACATCTGAGCTGACTTTTTTAATATCTTTGCTACTTCTAGAGCATTTTCAACATCCAGATTACCCGTTGGCTCGTCTGCCAAAATAATTGCAGGTTCTGTTATCAAGGCTCTTGCAATGCCTACTCTTTGTTGCTCTCCACCTGACATTTCGTGTGGAAATTTATTCTTGCAATGCTCTATTCCCAAAGTTTTTAAAAGTTCTTCAACCTTTTTATCATCCGCTTTTTCTCCTGAAATGTGAAGTGGCATAATTATATTTTCATAGGCTGTAAACTCTGGGAAAAGATTGTATTCCTGAAATACAAAGCCTATTCTCTTACGCCTAAATTGTGAGAGCTGTTTGTCCTTCATTGTAAGTACATTTTGCCCATCTATCTCAACTAAGGCTTCTACTCCCTCAACCTTGCTTGGTCTGTCAATAGTTCCTAAAATTCTTAAAAGTGTAGATTTGCCAGAGCCACTCTTTCCTATAATTGCTACAAACTCACCTTTTTCAAAAGTTAAGCTACAATTTTTAAGGGCATTAACCTTAGCATGACCCTTGCCATATGTTCTACTTACATTTTCAATTCTTGTAATTATTGTATTTTCCATAAATTTCTCCTCCTAACAAAAGCCTTCTTCATCAAGCTTTCTCAAATGATTGTTAACACTCATATATCTGACAATTATATTTGCGACAATAAATGCTACTATAATTGCAAGCATCCACCATATGTTTATCCAACGCTCCCAGCAATAACGGACTATGTCCTTAGCATACATAACATAATCGTTTAGTTCTTCAACCCAAAATCTATGTGTTGTAGTACCATATATTCCATTGTCCTTATACTCTTCGTATACAAGTTTTAACCGATACGCCGTAGCTACTGGAAGTGTCAATATTATAAATCGCATTTCATATAATGCCTGCAATACATTCATTCGTCTAATTGCTCGTTTTTCCATTCCAAGAAGTCTAAGTCTTCTTATTCTGTTACTGTTAAATACAAATGATGACTGAACAATATTTACTTTAATAATTATATAAAAAGCTATTAGCATAAAAATAAGCGAAATATAAATAAACATTTTATTTCTACACTCATTAATCATTGCGGATAGATTTATATAACCATCTCGCACAACTGCTCCTTCAGCCACAAGCAGATTCAAACATTTAGTAGCTGTATTAACATAGCTCTCATCTTTTTTTGCCTTTATTTCAATTACGTTGTATTCAAATTCGCTATTTTCTGCCTGTGCTATCTTTTTACCCAACTCTTCTGAGGCAACTATAAGCATTAAATTATTATTATAGTTAGCAGCGCTTTTATATATACCGCTAATTATATCTCTTGTTTCTTTTTTATCCAGTCTTATTATATCAGCGATTTCAACAGAAACTTTATTATCACCAGCAACTATATCAAGCTGAGCCCCATTTTCAAGTAGCGTTTCTCTATTGGTGATTAATACTACTTGTTCTCCCTTGGCAAATTTTTCATAGTTATAATATTCTGTACTTCGGCTTGCTACACATTGATCATAAGTTTCTTTAACATCACTTACAAATACTGAACAATAACCATAGTCTGTATGATTCTTTTCTTTAAGCACATCTGCCCAGGTAATTTTATAATCTATGGTCTCGCCAGTTTTTAACGATACATAAGTACCATCTGACAAGACTTCATCTCTATAGTCACTTATAAGCGGAGACTCATACATATTTTCCCACTCAAACAAATGTGTATTATCAACTGTTCTTAAAACATACGAATCTATGCCTTTCACTTCTTTAAATGCATCATAAAATCTGTTAGAAAAACCTTTAGACAAACTATCTTCGTAATAGGTTGCACTAATAGCCCCATACCCTACTTTACTTTCCGTAGCCTGCCATATATAGCCCTTTTCTCTAGGTTCTTCATTAACAGTAACATTACCTGTTACGTCAACTTCTTCTACCAAATAACTATATGAGTTATATACCTCCCACAGCTTATTTACTGTAATAAGTAATATTAGCACAAATGCCATAGCAACAAGGGACGAAAAAATATTCCTTCCAAAAAACACCTTATTTTCTCTTACAAACAAGCCTTTGCTTTTTTGTCTAGGTCTTAATTTATTCATACGCCACTTAAATAGAAATTTTGTAGGTATTTCCTGATTATTACCATGTAGCTTGTTTTTAGCATTAACTATCATAGCGAGTATAGTCGAAACTACAAATATACCCATACCAGAAATCACAATTCTCAACATTGCTTTCAATGGTATACTAAAAAAATATTCATAACCATGAGTAATACTTATAATTCCCGTAACTGTAGCGCCCACAACAATACTTGCAACAATTGCAATTATTTGTGCAGGAATACAAAGATAAATATTTTCTATAAGTATCATCATTCTTACCTGACTTTTAGACATACCTATAGTTCGATAGTTATAATAATATTTTTTACGCTTTTGAATATAAGAAACTGTCAAAAATGACATAGCAGCTATTCCAGCTAATAGCACCATTTTTTCTGTTAGAGAATATAGTTTTTGATTTCCCCACATGGAAACATCATACAAATTAAGATTATATTCAATATGCTCGCCTCTACTTTTAAAAGGCCTATGGATTCTTTTTAAGCTTGCAACCACCTCTTTCATATCTGAATTTTCATATTCTTTAGCTGTATGATAACAGTATATGGCTGTAGCATCAAATTGAATATTATCTAAATCCTCCTTACAAATCAAACCCGCTGGCATATGTTCACCAATAATCCAGTTAATAGTATTATTTTCTATTACACCCACTAGCTTAAATTCTTTATCCACTAATTTACCACTTGCATCAGACACTTTTAATCCAATATTTTGCCCTAGTTCAGTCGTATAACCCATTTCAAATAAAACACTTTTATCTAAGGCTATTTCACCTAATTCATTAGGAAATTCACCGTCTCTTAAAGTAATTTTCCCAACCTTTATCATATTATCGTCTGCATATCCCAAAGTTGCATTGATGCGTTTTCCCCATTTATCAATTATGGGAACTCCCGAATAACATGTTCCATAATAATCAAAATAGGCATACTGATTCAACACATTAGCAGTATTCTCGTCTTCATATACCTCTGCTACCGACCATTCACCGTAGGTATATTTATTGTATTCAAATATATAATTTTCCGCATTCTTTTGAAATAGAACTATTCCGCTCATAAAAAACATTGCCACAAATACAATAACAGTCATTAAACGTATCTCTTTTTTTCGTCGTTTCATACTTGTTATAACATCACGCAAAAAAATTGACATAGCACACCTTCTTTCTTAATAAGTTTAGTATACCATGTCAATCTTACATCTTCGTGACATTTAAATTTTTTTTGATTTTATTTTTAATTTTAATATAGGTAATTCTACTTTAAAGCCCGCTCCACCACTATCTTTATTGTATGCACTAACCTTTCCATAATGTTCTTCAATAATCATTTTTGCAAGGTTAAGACCAATTCCATAATGTCCCACCGAACCAGCCTTTTCCACTGAATAAAACCTTTCAAATATGTATGGTATATCCTCTTTTCTAAAGCCCTCGCCTTCATCTTCCACAAGCACTACCACTTTGTCCTCTGATACTTTCATACTTACTGTAACTGGTGTATTAGCCTTGTTATGATCCACACAATTTTCTATTAGACAAGAAAATGCTTCATAAAGCCATTTTCCATCACCATATAAGGTCACTTCTTTTAAATCACAATTAGCCTTGTGCTTTGATATAATATTAGAAAGTATCTTATCTAGTCTTTCTTCCTGCTTATCCATAATTATCTTACCCGCTTCAAGACGACCAATCTTAAGCAAACGCTCCATAAGATTGTTAACCCGTAAAATATGATAGTTACATTCCTCAAGAATTTCCTTATTCTTTTCATCTGCATCGCTACAAATCATATCCATATTTAGCATTATATTTGTAAGGGGCGTTCTTACCTGATGTGCCACATTTTCAACATAATTTTGTGTTATTGCATTTTTCTTTTGAATAAATTGTATTTCTGCAAGATGTGAATTTTCAAGTTCTTCTAAAAGCTTTTCTTTTTCTTCTAAAAGCATTTGCTCAGACTGCTTTTTATTGTTTACAAGCACAAATATAAGGACTATACCTATAAAATAAAAAATACCTATAGGCACAACAAATGACATTATTTTTACAAATCTACTATACTTAATATCCTCTATTCTGTATCCATTTTCTTCTATAACTTCTTTAGCAGCACCTTCATCCTTGGAATTGTTTTCCCCTTTATAAATACCATGTACCAGCTCTTTTGCTGCTTCTTTGTCATATTTATAAACAGTATTTATAAGCGAATAGTAATTGCCGGTCACTGTCTGTTTCATCATATGTATACATATGAAAAATGTTATTACCATACACACAAAAAGTAGAAGAACTATTATTCCTGTGTTATTTGACACAAATCTTTTAAATTTATTTATTTTATGCTTACCTCTGCGTTCCATCTGTATCCGACACCTCTGATTGTTTCTATATATTCACATCCGTCTGGATTTTCTGCAAGCTTTTCCCTAAGTCGTTTTATACTTACTGATAAAGTATTATCTTCGATAAAATTGCCTTCGCTGTCCCATATGGATTCTAAAATTCTTTCCCTCTTAATCACCACTTCCGGGTTTGCAACAAATATTTCCAAAAGCTTAAATTCTATATTGCGCAGGATTAACTCATTTCCAGATTTAAATACCTTTCTTTTATTTAAATCCACTTCTAAGTCAAAACTAACAAATATTTTTCCACTATTATTAATGCTGTTTCTTCTAAGATTTGCACGTATTCTTGAAACTAATTCATTTGGTTTAAATGGCTTTGCCACGTAATCATCCGCTCCTATTTCAAGTCCTTTTACAATAGAATCCTCATCATCCTTTGCACTTATCATAATAATAGGCGTATTACTTGTCCTTCGTATATTTTCACATATTTCAAAGCCTGTACCATCTGGCAGCATTACATCCATAAGATACAAATCTACCGTTTTCTTATAGTTCAATGCATGTTCCACACTATTTACCGTGTCTACCTCATATCCATTTTTCTCCAGCAAAAGTCTTATATTTTTTGCAAGATATATATCATCCTCAACCAACAAAATTTTATTCATAAACTTCTCCTATATAGCTTAGAGTATCAAAAACACACTAAATTCTTATACAAAAATGCAGTTAAAGCGACATTCATCGCCCTAACTGCAATTATCCCATTACATATTTTTAAGCGCTTCTTTTAATTCTTCTACTCCAAGCCATTCTGTATTAGTACCTGAATTATATTCAAATCCTTCTTCCACTAATTTGCCGCCGTTAGGGTTAATATATTTTTTCCACTCAAAGTTAGGATATATAATATAATGCTTATCATATTCATATGTTAATCTTGAGTCATCTCTTGTAACCATAACCTCGTGAAGCTTTTCACCTTCTCTGATACCGATTTCAACAATATCAGCATCCTTTGAAAGTGCTTCCTGACACATTGCATTAGCTAAATCACCTATTCTAAATGATGGTATCTTTGATATGTATGTCTCTCCACCCTTTGATTCTTCAAGAGCCTTAAATACTAACTCTACACCTTGTTCTAAGGTAATCCAGAAACGTGTCATACGCATATCTGTTACACCAAGCTTTGAATTGCCCTTGTCAAGCATTTCCTTCCAAATTGGAATAACAGAACCACGGCTACCTGCTACATTTCCGTATCTTACAACTGAAAATACAGTTCCATTAACACCACTGTATGCATTAGCAGCGATAAATAATTTATCTGAAACTAACTTTGTACCACCATAAAGGTTAATTGGGTTAACTGCCTTATCTGTTGATAATGCAACAACCTTTTTTACACCCTTATCCAAAGCTGCATCAATAACATTCTGCGCACCGTGAATATTAGTCTTAATAGCCTCCATTGGGTTGTATTCGCAAGTTGGCACCTGCTTCATTGCCGCTGCATGAATTACGTAATCAACGCCTTCAAAAGCTCTGTATAATCTGTCCTTATCTCTTACGTCACCAATAAAGAAACGAACCTTGCTCATATCAACCTTATTCTGATATTCAGACTTCATAACACTTTGCTTAAACTCATCTCTTGAATATATGATAACCTTTTTAGGATTGTATCTTGCGAAAATCATATCCATAAATTTTTTACCAAATGAGCCTGTTCCACCTGTAATTAAAATTGTTTTGTTGTTTAACATACGCCTTCTCCTGCCTTACTTAAGTATTTTTTATAATCATTACGATGCTTGTATCTGACACAACTGCATCATGGACAAGCATACTGTAAAGTACCTTTACAGTAATAACACTATCATTTATATCGACACAAATCAGGTGTGTCTTAATATCCATTTCTATATTTCCATAAGGTGTTTTGTAAGAAGTTTTTGTTATTTTATCTTTTACAAATGTCATCTCAGCTTCAACAGCACCGACTTTTACGGTTCTTATACTGTCTTCCTTTATAAAAATGGTATTTCTATTGGTAAGTTTATCTTCTTCGTATTCATTATATTTTATAATGTGAGTTTTGCCTACCTTGCCACGCTCGCCACTATATCTTACTTCTAGTTCATTTTTTTCGCCATCATTCATATGTATGCTGGCCATTATTATATCAACATTATTTGTCATATTGTTCATCCACACTTATTTGTTTTGCTTCCGGTATTTCAAAAGGAAGAATGGAATCTGCAAAATGTTCAAATTTCTTAGCAGCATCGCTTACATAAAATTTATACATTTTACTTCTTTCTTCTGTTTCCTTCTTATTGGCAAGATTATTTTGTGTAAGAAGATTTTTAAGTTCAATGGCCGTTTCGTATGCCGGATTAACCAGTGTAACATCAACTCCCATTACCTTTGCTATTGTCTCTCTAAGCAATGGATAATGAGTGCATCCAAGAACTAACGTATCTATATTTTCCTCTTTCAAATCTGCCAGATATTTTTTTACTACCTCTATTGTTATCGGATCATCCTTAAAGCCTTCCTCTACTAAAGGAACAAACAAAGGACAGGCTTTCGTAAGCACTGTTATGTCAGGATTAATTGATTTTAAAACCTCATTATACATCCTGCTATTTACTGTTCCTTCCGTTCCAATTACGCCTACTCTTTTATTACGGGTTGTTACTGACGCCTCTCTGGCTCCCGATTCAATAACGCCTATAATAGGCAAATCAAACTCTTTTCGTACTTCTTCAAGAGCAAATGCACTTGCGGTATTGCAGGCAATAACAATAGCTTTTACGCCTTCCTTTTGCAAAAATCTTATTATCTGTTTTGAATATTTTATAATTGTATCCTTTGACTTACTTCCATAGGGAACTCTCGCAGTATCCCCAAAGTAAACGATTCTTTCGTTAGGAATCTGTTCCATTATCTCTTTTACAACAGTAAGACCGCCAACACCTGAATCAAATACACCAATAGGAGCTTCTACATTCATATTATTCGCCTCTAATTTAAAAATTTTAGATATTTAAATTGCACTTCGTATTCTATTTCGTCTTTATTACTTATTGTAATAGCATCATATACCTCTTCTGGTAATACGCTTTTTAACTCTTCCTTGCTCTCTTTTGGTAATACACCACTTGTAGCATCTACAAAGCATAATGGCGGATATATAACACACCACCAATTTTTTCCTTCAACCTTGCCAATATCAATTCTAAAAGCCTCATATTCTCCCGGTGGAAGAGTAATATCACCATATGTTTTCATTGGAAAATATGCCTTTTCAAAATATACACTAACCTGGTAATCAAAGCCTTCATTGTGTATAACTTCCAGAGCCAGATTTTTTATCTTATCCATATTATCTTCAAGAATCTTTCTTGAATCCTCTAGGGACTGTGATTCTTCTAATTGCTCATTTAAAAATGCTAAAACTGCATCTTTTACCTTTAATTTTAATTCCTGATCTTGATATGTATCGCTATTGGCCCTCACGTGAAAACGTATAAGCGAATTGGCAATGGACTGTTGTATGTCCATTTTCTCCTTCCTGCCAAAAGCACCATAAAAAATAATAACTAACACTCCAACTAACAATGTAAATTTAATAAATCTTTTCATACTTATCCTCATTTCTTATTTGTTAGTTAGAGTATTACCTTATATCATAATCTTATTCAATTTTATTTATTATTTTTATTAATTGCCTGACCTATGCTCTTTTCCTGGTTGATAACATGCATCTTTACAGACTTACTTGCTGCTTCTAAATCCTTATTGGCAAGCTGTTCTATTATATCCTCATGCTCTTTTACCAGCTTTGGATGAGTATTTTCATCCTTTAAATATTCCAATCTATATCTGTACATCTGTTCTCTAAGATTATTAACCATTTGAATTAATCTTTGATTTTCTGTAATCTTATATATAATGTCATGGAAAGTCTCATCTGCTTCTGCTATAAGAGTAAGATTTTTAGTTGAAATTGATTTTTCAAATTCCTTATTTGCATCTACAAGCTCTTTGATATCAGATTTTTTAATCTTATCACATACTAATTGTACTGCAAGACCATCTAAAGCTGTTCTTACTTCCAATACATCTCGCATATCTTTTTCTGTTATGGATGCTACCTCAGCACCCTTTCTTGGAACCATTCTTACAAGTCCTTCAAGCTCCAGCTTTCTAATTGCCTCTCTTATAGGGGTACGGCTTACACCTAATTTGTTAGCTAACTGCACTTCCATAAGCCTTTCACCTGGTTCTAATTCTCCCTTTAAAATGGCCTGTCTCAATGTATTAAATACTACATCCCTAAGAGGAAGATAATCATTAATATCCAATGTTAAATCTGCTTTCATATAAAACAACCTCCGTTCAGCTATATTTGAAATGTCTTTGTCAAATAAACATTCTTTATTAGCTTTTCTTCGCTAAGTTTTTTATAAGCCTTATCTGCTGACTTATAATCCGGAAAAACCCCAAATACTGTAGGACCACTTCCGCTCATTAGTGAATTAATTGCACCCAAAGCTATCATTTTGTTCTTTATCTTTGCAATCTCATCATATTGTTTTACGGTAACATCTTCAAGAACATTTCCCATCTTGCTACACATACCGTACACATCCTCATTTTCAATATCTTTAATCATACCGTCAATATCAGGATGCTTTGTGTTTTCATCAAGTTTCAAATTTTCATACACATATTTCGTAGAAACATTAATAGCAGGCTTTGCAACAATAATATGATTCCAGTTGAAAGCTTTAAGCTTAGTAAGTTCTTCACCTATACCTTCTGCCAAAACAGTACCACCCATTATACAAAATGGAACATCAGCACCAATCTTAACTCCACGTATCATAAGTTCTTCATCGCTTAAGCCCAAATCAAAAAGCTTATTAATTCCTATCATAGTTGCCGCTGCATCTGTACTGCCTCCGGCCATACCTGCCGCAACCGGAATATATTTTTCCAATTCAATAATAACGCCTTGCTTTATATTAAATTCATCCAACAGAAGCTTTGCCGCCTTGTGCATAAGATTATTCTCATTAGTAGGAAGATAATTAACATTTGTTTTAATGATAATGCTTGGATCATTTAATTTTTTAATAGTCACCACATCATATATACCGATGCTTTGCATAATCATCTTTACCTGATGATAACCATCTTCTCTCCTTCTTAATACATCAAGGCCTAAATTAACTTTTGCTCTTGCCTTAAGTTTTATAGCGTCCATACAAATCTCCTTTAATATCTAATGAACTCTGTGTATATTGTACATTATATACAAAATACACAATAAATGCAAGACACTCTGCCATTTCTTAGTTACAAAATTCTTTATCACAAAGCGACATTGCAGATTCAATAACCTTATCCATATCATAATATTTGTATTCCGCCAGACGGCCTCCAAATATAACCTTATCTTCATTAGCTGCAAGTTCATTATATTTTGCAAAAAGCTTGTGATTCTTTTCATCATTTACAGGATAATAAGGCTCCATACCCTCTTCCCAGGTCACAGGATATTCCCTAGTAATAACTGTTTTCCCATCTGTCTTAAATTCAAAATGCTTATGCTCAATCACCCTTGTATACGGAGTTTCCTCATCTGTATAATTAACAACTGCCACACCCTGATAATTATCAAAATCTAAAATCTCATTTTCAAAACGAAGACTTCTGTATTCTAATTTACCAAATTTATAATCATAATATTCATCAAGCATGCCTGTATATAGAATCTTTTCTCCCATATTTAAATACTTTGACCTGTCAGCATTAAAATCAACCCCAAACTCCATATCACAGCCTTCAAAAAGCTTATCAACAAGCTTATTATATCCTCCAATAGGAATTCCCTGATACAAATCATTGAAATAATTATTATCGTATGTATATCTTACCGGTAATCTCTTGATTATAAATGCAGGAAGCTCGCTACATTCCCTTCCCCATTGTTTTTTAGTATAGCCCTTAACCAGCTTCTCATAGATATCTCTGCCCACAAGACTGATTGCCTGCTCCTCAAGATTCCTTGGTTCACCTACAACCTCTGCCTTCTGACTCTCAATTATCGCCTTAGCTTCAGCAGGAGTACTGATACCCCACATCTTACTAAAAGTATTCATATTAAATGGCATATTATAAATTTCGCCTTTAAAATTAGCAATAGGTGAATTGGTATATCTGTTAAATTCAACCAATTCATTTACAAAATCCCACACTCTTTTATTGCTGGTGTGGAAAATATGTGCACCATACTTATGCACATTAATACCTTCAATATTTTCGCAATAAATATTTCCTCCCGGATGATTTCTTCTTTCTACCACCAGACAGCTTTTGCCCTGTTTAATAGCATTATATGCAAATACACCTGCAAATAAACCAGCTCCAACTATCACATAATCATATTTCTTCAATTGCAATTTCCTCCTTGCAAATTTCTCTTATATTAAGTATAATTTTTTTATAGGAAACTTGCAACAAATTTATTGAACAAGGGTTAACTTTTTTTATACCCCTGCCGATAAAGATAATAGAAACTAATGTTTTTTCACACCAAGGAGGGTTTTTTATGAATGTAAATGGAATTTCAAATGTTGCAACAGAATATGCAGCAATCAACAATGAAGCTAAGGTTTCTAAAAACACTAACACTAATGACTCAACAGCAGTCATTTACAACGCTTCAGCAAAGCCTACAGCAGAGGAAAGAGAAGCTATCATAGCTAAACTTAAAGCCGATGCAGAGGAGCGCGTAGCAAGCTTAAGATCACTTGTTGAATCTATGATGACAAAGCAAGGTGTTACTATTGCTCATGCTGATGATATGTGGAAGTTCCTTGCTAAAGGTGATTTCACAGTAGATGCTGCGACAAAAGCTAAGGCTCAGGAAGACATTTCAGAAGATGGCTACTGGGGTGTTAAGCAGACTTCAGAAAGAATATTTGAATTCGCTAAGGCATTATCAGGTGGCGACAAAGAGACTATGGAAAAGATGAAGGATGCTTTCTTAGAAGGCTTTGAGCAGGCTACTAAGGCCTGGGGTCAGGACTTACCAGAGATTTCACAGAATACATATGACGCTGTGTTAGAAAAATTTGATACATGGTTTGAAGAGAATTAATACAATAAAGTCCCTTAAGTTATTCAACAACTTAAGGGACTTTTTATAGTCTAGAAAGCTACAATCTTAAAATCCTTTTAAAACATCCCCGTAACAAATATCTCAATTCCAATAATAATCAAGACTGCGCCACCAAATATAGCAGCTTTTTTAGATAATTTAGTTCCTACTTTTTTACCAATAGAAATACCCGCAAAGCATATAATAAATGTGACCACAGCAATAATCAAAGTACTAATAAGCGCCATTGTAAGATTATATTCCGCAATTGTAAATCCTACAGAAAGTGCATCAATAGATGTTGCAATACCTTGCATCAGTATACACCACAAACCTGTACAGCGAATCTCGTCCTCTTCCTGTTCTTTTACTCCATCTGCTATCATTTTAATACCAATGAAAAGTAAGAGAAAAAGAGCTATCCATGGTACAAATTTTTGAAACTCTTTAAAATATTTTATAAATGTATGTACACACACCCAGCCTATAAGCGGCATCAGTCCCTGCAGGAAACCAAAAAGTCCCGCCATACCATACATCTTAGTTTTTTTCATTTGAGGCTCGCCCAATCCATTTGCCAATGAAACCGAAAATGCATCCATAGCAAGTCCAACTCCTAAAAGTAAGCTATTAAATAAAAACAAAACATTTAAATCCATTTTAATCTCTCCATATTACAAAAAAACCACTGTCACAAAGCTACAAGTGGTTCCAAAACATACTATTAACAAAATTAATGTTAGCATATCAGTAAAAATTTGTCAATCATATTTGCCCAGTGGCAACAATATAATGTTGCAAAGAGACAAATATCTCTTACATAAAAAAGGAAATAAATTTATGAGAGAAACGATTAAAGAACTTTTTCAAAAATATTTTTTCATATTATTTGTAGGCATTGGCTTTCCGTTAGTATTTACAAGCCTATTTACGGGAAAAATAATAACTAATGGTAATAATCATTCTGACAATTTTTCAAAAAAAATAATTGTGGAATTCGATATGGGCAATGTAGTATTAGATACAAACCAATATATCCAATGGGTTTTAGCATATCGCATAGAAGATTTAAATGAATACGAAATGCTAAAGGCTCAAAGTGTAATGCTTAGAACTTATATTTATAAGCTTATGGACGAAGAAAATATCATCAATGCCAACAAGCTTAAGCTGCCATTTTTAAGCGACAGCCAGCAAAAGGAAAAATGGGGCGACAACTATATAAATGTCTACAATTACATTTTATCTGCCATAAATGAGACGGAAAATATGACTATTTCTCATAATGGCCAGCTTATACTTCCATATTTTCATTATATCAGTAACGGAAAAACCAGAGATTCCGGCAACAAGGAATATCTAAAAAGCGTTGAAAGTCCTGATGATATATTGGCGAAGGATTTTGTTTCAATTAAAAATTTTACATATGAGCAATTAAATTCTGCATTTAACGGTAGTTTTAGCAGCAGTGATTTCGAAGTCGTAACACGTTGCAGTGCCGGATACGCAGTTGCCATACGAGTTGGAACAACCATTTACAGTGGCGAAAAATTTTCTGAAATTCTTGCTTTAAATTCTTCGGACATAAGTATAGATTGCGAAAATGACTCCGTAAAAATAACCACTAAAGGCTTCGGCCACGGATACGGACTTTCCTTATACGGTGGAAATTCTATGGCGAAAGCCGGAAGCACTTATACGGAAATTCTCTCCTACTATTACAAAAATATACAAATTGAAAATGAATAAAAGTTTTTTTACAGGCAATGCTAATACCAAACAAATTTTAAAGAAAGGTTTGGTATTATCATGAATAAGAAAAACACAAAATGGACAGCTGATAAGATTTTTTCTGCTGTAGTAAGTGGCGGTATTATCATCGCTTTAATGTTTGGAGTAATTTCCATTGCAAGAAGCAACCAGGACAACAAGACTCCACAAAATTATCTTGACCTTAACGAAGAGGCACCAACCAACAGTGGCATTGCATTTATGCCTGAGGATTTAACACAAAAATCCGAAAAGCCTTCTTATCAGGCACCTACTACTGCTCCTACAGAAGCTCCAACTAAAGATTTAACTGAAGCGTTAACCGAAGCTCCAACCCAAGCACCTTCAAAAGCAAATGAACAGGCTGTTGGAAATGATACAGTAAAAACAAAATTTTCATTTAAAGAAGATGACACACTTTTATGGCCAGTTAAAGGTGATATCGTCCTTAAGTACAGTATGGACGGCACCATTTGGATTCCAACATTAAAGTCATATCGTTGTAATCCTGCTATCTGCATTGCCGCAAAGGAAGGTTCAGAAGTGAAGGCTGCTGCCAGTGGTTACATTGAAGGAATTGTTAACACTCAGGAAACAGGAACTAACATCATTGTCAATATTGGCGACGGCTACAAAACTATCTATGGCAATGTAAGCAACACAGCCAACCTAAAAGCTGGTCAGACAATTCAGGCAGGCGATACAATAGGAACAGTATCAAAGGCTACAATTTTCTATTCAGAAACAGGAGACAACCTCTATTTTCAATTAGAAAAAGATGGTAAAGCCATTGATCCAGTTATGTTTTTAGAATAAATTTCAAGGGACTATCAAAAATTTTTTGACAGTCCCTTGCATTTCATAATATTATTTACTTTTCTTTAAATTCTGCATATCTCTCAAAGGTATCACTTTTATAATAATACACCCACATTTCACCATTATATTCTCCATATGGGAAATATTGTTTATCGTGGAATATTACACCTTTTACTAAAAAGCCTGGGTTACTTTCCCATGAGGCTAAAACAACTTTGGAATATAGTATTTCGTCTATATATTTATTTTTTGAATATTTTTTATAGCGAGCTGGTAAGTTTGATAAAGTTTGATTTCCCTTATATTCATACAACTTAAGATCATTTTCACTGACTACCACCTCTGCAACTATATTACTTTTATTCAAGAATATAAAAGTTTGATATACGCCTTCCTCTAAGTCTTTATTTAACAAAGGAATTTTTAATTGAACATCATACACATCATTTGTTCCATACTGTCCATAAGGATATACCGAAAATAATTCTTTTGAAGTCCATGGATACTTAGGCAATTTAGAATATAGCTCTTTTTTATATGAATAATATGTTTTATAACCTTCTCTCATTTCTTCAATAGTAGAAAACGGACCAACATATCTACTATTTATACCTGAATAACTCATTTCCTTAATATCATTTTCCGATTTATTCTTACCTACAACACTTCCATCTGCCTTTATTCCCATCACTACAAATTTTGAGTCTGGTTTAACTGCATTTTTAAGTCCTGCTAAAAGGCTTTCTTCATCTGCTATGACCTTACCATTTTCATCAAGATTATTATACCATTTTACAAGCTTTGCTCCATTATTTTCTTTAACTATTTGCATTACGCTTGTATCAGTCACACTCTCTCCTTTATAAAACATATATACCACAAGACTTGTACATTCGTACATATTCCCAAAAACTGGTATAGTGTTTATAGAATCTGATGATTTATAAGTTGAAACGACTTTTTCGTCAGCATCTTCATATTTTACATATTCAGCAATTAAAGCTTTATAATCATAGTCTTCTATATCTTCCACTAGGTATTTATCAAATGAGCCACTTGATCCACTATAATTATAAGTCTCATATATTTGCGTAACAGCATCTCCTGTATAGTTTATCTTTTCGCCTATGTATTTTCTAGAATCCACTATCAGATAGATGATTATGCCAGCTATAATACATATAGCTATAGCTGATATGATTATTAATTTTTTATTTCTCCTCATAAAGTATCTCCTATAATTTTTCTATTTGTAAATTAATTACCTATAAAAAGGAACATACTTGGATAAATTTTCCAAAAATGTTCCTTTTTTAGCCAAATATCCGCTTTATAATTCATATTTTCCTATATACATTTTTTCTTCAAATACATCCTTTGGCATAGGACGGTCAAACAAAAATCCTTGCACGGTTGTACAATTAATTTCTTTTAGATATGCTAATTGCTCCTTATTTTCAACGCCTTCAACAACCACATCCATATGAAGCTCTATAGCCATTTTTATAATATTAGAAAGCACTATCTTATCACAAGATTCTAACCTGTCAATAAAGCTTTTATCTATTTTAAGCACATCTACCCTAAAAATTCTAAGAAGATTTAAAGATGAATATCCTGTACCAAAATCATCAATTGATACAGCTATATTATTCTGCTTCATTTTTCTGATAAAGGTTATAAGCTGTTCCGACTCCTGTTCATCAACAGTTTCAGTCAACTCAATCTCTATGTACTTACTTTCCATTTCATATTTACTTAAAATATGCATTATATCCTCTGCAAGATAATAATTAGATAAATGCTTTCTAGAAAGATTAACTGATATTCTTCCCGGCTCAATACCTTTTTCAATCCATTCGTGAATATCCTTGCACACCTGCTCTAGTATATAAAAATCAAGCTTACATATAAGACCATTTTGTTCAAAAATTCTTATAAATTCTCCTGGCAAGAGCAACTCTTCTCCCCTTTGCCAGCGCGCTAATGCTTCCGCTCCAACTATTGAATAGTCGTCCGTATTAACCTTAGGCTGATAAAATACTTTAAACTCTCTTCTTTTAATGGCTTTGGCAAAATTAGAAACATACTGCTGTTCCTTATGCATCTTTTCTCTAATTGCATTAGAAGCAAAAACATAGTTCTTTTTTTCAATGTGCTTTGCAACATTTAAAGCCATACCACAGTCAGATATAATATTGCCACCACTTTCCGTATGTTCATCCATTTCACCAACACCAGCCACTGCACTAATGGTTATAGGAATCCTTTGTTCTCCTAACATACCGTATGTCTTAACTGTTGCAATGTGACCTAAAAATTGGAAGGTTCTTGACTTTTCTATTATGGCAACAAAATTATCTCCGCCCAAACGACCAAGACATTCTTTATCCTTTAAAAAGCCTTTAACTTCTGTAGCATATCTGGCAAGAATAAAATCAGTCTCCTTACGGCCAAATCGCTTATTAACAAGATTAAATCTTGCCAAATTAAAATAAAAAACATTGTAATCCGTATGAATTTGTTTTTTAATCATATCATCCAAATAATCTATAAAGCCTATAGTATTAAAAAGTCCTGTTAAATAATCTACTCTTTCCGATCTTCTTATGGAATTAATCAATCTATATCTTCCAAAATGAATAAACAACACGTCTAAAAATATCTTTAACTCAACCTTATCTTCCTCACTAAATTCTGGTTCTCCTAAATATCTGTGAAGCATAAACACTGCCACACCATTTTCACCAGTCTTATAGCTTATTGTATACCCTGCCTGTTCTTCCACTTTTTCCCCGTTTGAATACAGTACATCCTCTCTATCTTCTCCGCCTCTGGTACTAAAGGTATGTGGTACATAAAATCTGCTTCTAAATTGTCCTATTCTATACTTATTTGCAATAGGCTCAAAAGCCTTAGCTACTACTGACATAGAATCCTCACAATTTACCAATGTATTAATATAATTACTTAACATCCCATTCCTCCTTTCCCAATATTCGACCTAAACTATATTTTAATTATAACATATATTATTTATTTTTTAAACTAAAAAGGCAAACATTTACTGTTATGTAAAAATTTGCCTTTTAATATTATTCCAGTTGTAATTCTAACTTATTATAAACTTTTGTAACTGCTTCTCCGTTCTCGTTACATTGGTCAACAAATGAATTATAGCTTCCCGAAGGACACTTAACTAAGTTTGTATAATCCTTATATATTTCATATAATTCTTCCATCAATGGATATGTCTCATCATATTTTTTTGGAGGGTTTTTAAGTTTTTTCATATTTTTTACTATCTTTTCTCTGTTCTTTTCCATCTCATCTATTTTGGCATTAAATTCTTCATCCTCGTACAGCTTATTTATTGCAATATTAAAATCTTCTCCATTATCAATTGCATTCCACCAGACACCTGAAACGTCGTTTGCACAGTCCTCTGCTTTTGCGCAATCATCTATCATCATATATAAAGTTTTTTCCAATCTGCTTTGATAAAGATTTTCTCTTATGTTTTTAATAATCAAAACAGATATTAGAGAAACTAACAATAAAGAAGCCACAATTACAATTGCAATAATAATATTTAGAGTTGTGTTTTTATTCATTTTATTTTTGGGACAACCACAATTGGGACAAGCTTTTTCGTTAGCATTAAATTGTTCTTTACATTCTGTACACACTATTTTAGGTATTACAACTAATGAAGCACCGCAGTGTATACATTTGTCTGTTTTGTTAGATACTAATTTTTTACATTCTGGACATTCAATTAAAGCCATAATTATTCCTCCTTTGAAAGATATTGGTTTGCAATATTTTTCACTTTGTCAAACCAATCATTAATTTCTTCAACAAGCTTATTATCATTTGAATTTAATTCAAGCTTAATAATATTAGTTTTAAAGCTTTCTCCTCCTATATAATTCAACAGCCTTACAATATTGCCATTATCACTGTAATTAAATCCATTATGTATAAGGTTTATGGCTATTTCTCTGTTTTCTTCTGCCTCCATATAGCTATGCTTAGCTTGATATATACTTATACTTTTATCTATTATATCAACCAGGCTATGGTACACATTTTTATTATGCTTCAAAATATTTTTAAGCAATATGGTTTTATTCTTACTTCTATTTTTTACCATAGCCTCATAAAGCTTATCAATATACGGAAATATATATGGTCCGTCTACACCATAGGGTGCATCTATATCATATTCCTCCGAAAAATATCTAATAATAAGCGGACCTGACTCTGCTACTGCATTAATAATATTTTCATTAAAACACGTCCTATAATCAACAGAATAACCACCATAATAAATACCTGGTATCTGTCTTGCCTTTGTCCTCTCAAGCATAACTATATCATCATTTTCACAAGCTAAAACTATCATTTTTTGTCTTAATTCATCTCCCAAAAGCTCAGCCGGCAAAATTATCTGATTTTTTATAGGATTTATGCTTGTTCCTCCCCAAAAAGACACTTCACCACATTGATTATGTCTTTCTTCTACAAACCAAATATAACCTTTTTCAACTAAATATTTTAAAATTTCGTAGTTTTTAAATTCCATTGCATAATCAATAACCGTTTTACCATACTCATCACATTTTAAAATCATTCCGTCTTCTCTATCAATGTATTTTTTCCACACATCTATTTCTTTACAAAAAGCAAGTTTATATAAAGTCATACGCTTTGAATCAATTATCTTATAATTCCCCGCTGTTAAAATCTCCTCACATGTCACCTCTAACAATTGGGCAAATCTAAGTAAATCATATCCTTGAATAGCTTTCTTTCCTGTTTTTATTTGGCTTACTCTATTTGCTAAATTATTTAATTCTTCATCAGATATCACATCAGTATTATCGCGCATTCTAATATATTCTCTACAAAATTCTCTTGTGGAGTCATACTTATCCGCAATTAATTTTGATAGATATTTACCTATTTTTTCATTAGTTTCCATTTCGTACATTTTTATACCTCCTTTGTCTAAAATTATTTTATCATTTTATCGATGTTAGGTATATCTCAATTTTGTGTATTTTTTTTTGCTAATTTTTTTACCTGCCTTTTTATATACACTCTCGGTGTATATTGTTCAATAAAAAATAGATTTTGGGCGAATATAAAAGGAACTCCCTCTAACGAAGGAGTTCCACGCTTATTATAATTCTACCTTAACCTTTTCTAAGTGCCATATATCTTTTACATAATCCTCAATTGTTCTGTCTGATGAGAATTTGCCACTTAAAGCTGTATTAAGCATTGCTGATTTTGCCCATTCTGATTTATTCTTATATTTCTTGTCAATTTCCACATGTGCATCTGCATATGAACGGAAATCTTTAAGAATGAAATATGTGTCAGCCTTTCCACTACTATATGTGTTAAGAAGTGAGTTATAAAGATCTCTAAACATATCAGGATCACCATTTGAATATGTGCCGTCAACTAATTGGTTAACAACCTTTCTTATAGCTTCATCGCTATTATAAATGTCAACAGGATTATAGCCACCCTCATTTTCATAACGAATAACCTCGTCTGAACTTAAACCGAAGATAACTGCATTTTCTTCTCCTACTTCCTTTACAATTTCAACATTTGCACCGTCCATTGTACCAAGAGTAATTGCTCCGTTTAACATAAACTTCATGTTACCTGTTCCTGATGCTTCCTTACTTGCTGTAGAAATCTGCTCACTTACATCTGCTGCCGCAAATATAATTTCAGCATTAGATACACGATAGTTTTCAATAAATACTACCTTTAACTTGCCATTAATTGACTCGTCATTGTTAATTGTATCTGCAACCTGGTTAATAAGCTTAATTGTCTGCTTAGCACGAATGTAGCCCGAAGCAGCCTTTGCACCAAAGATAAATGTTCTCTTTTCCATATCCTGCATTCTGCCAGCCTTTAACTCGTTATAAAGGTACATAACATGTAAAATATTTAAGAACTGTCTCTTGTACTCATGTAATCTCTTAACCTGTACATCAAAGATTGAATCTGGGTCAATTACTACATTGTTGTGCTCTAAAACATATTTTGCAAGTCTTAACTTGTTCTGATACTTAATTTCCATAAATTCTTTCTGATATTTTTCGTCAGACGCATATGGAACAAGTTCCTTTAACTGTGATAAATCTGTAATCCACTTATCAGAAATTTTATCTGTAATCCAGTCTGCAAGCAATGGATTACCATGTAATAAGAATCTTCTTTGTGTAATACCATTTGTTTTGTTGTTAAATTTTTCAGGCATCATCTCATAGAAATCTCTTAATTCCTGCTTCATAAGAATCTCTGTATGGAGCTTAGCAACACCATTTACTGAGAAGCCTGCAACAATTGCAAGGTTAGCCATCTTAACCTGGCCATCGTAAAGAATTGCCATCTTTCTAACCTTTTCCTGATTATCAGGATATTTAGCTCTGATTTCTTCAACAAATCTCTTGTTTATTTCTTCGATAATCTGGTAAACTCTTGGCAATAATTGAGAGAATAACTCAATTGGCCATTTTTCAAGAGCTTCTGCCATAATTGTGTGATTAGTATATGCACAAGTCTTTCTTGTAACCTCCCAAGCTTCATCCCAATTTAAGCCTTCTTCATCCATAAGTATACGCATAAGCTCTGCTACTGCCACTGTTGGATGAGTATCATTTAACTGGAATACTACCTTTTCATAGAATTTTTTTATGTCATCATGCTTTTCCTTATATTTACGAATTGCAGTCTGAACACTTGCTGATACGAAGAAATACTGTTGTTTAAGTCTTAACTCCTTACCTGCATAGTGGTTGTCGTTAGGATATAAAACTTCTACTATCTGCTTTGCAAGATTTTCTTCTTCAATAGCCTTGTAGTAGTCACCCTTGTTAAATTCCTGAAGATTGAAACTGTTAATTGGCTGTGCATCCCAGATTCTAAGTGAGTTAACTACATTGTTGCCATAGCCTACAATTGGCATATCAAACGGAATAGCAAGTACTGCTCTGTAGTTTTCGTGAACAAATTTTGTCTTGCCTGTTTCTTCATCTACATAGCTTCTTACGTGTCCGCCAAATCTTACCTCTGTAGCGTACTCATTTCTCTTAACTTCAAATGGGTTACCATCTTTTAACCAGTTATCAGGTACTTCTACCTGATAACCATCTTTAATTTTTTGTTTAAACATACCTGACTTGTATCTGATACCACATCCATATGCTGGATAGCCAAGTGTTGATAATGAATCAAGGAAACATGCTGCAAGTCTTCCAAGACCGCCATTACCTAAAGCTGCATCTGGTTCTTCATCTTCAATTGCATTGATATCAAAACCAAGTTCTTCTAAAGCTTCCTTAATTTCCTTATAATATGTGATGTTAATCATCATATTTCCCAGAGCACGACCCATTAAGAACTCCATTGACATATAGTATACAGTCTTAACATCTTGCTCCTCATATACCTTTTGTGTTTCTAACCATTGGTCGATTACGATATCCTTAACTGCGTATGATACACCTTGGAATACCTGTTGCATATTAGCTTCTTCAATAGTCTTTCTGTATAATGTCTTTACATTATAAGCAACACGTTTTTTAAATTGCTCTTTATCAAAAATCTGACTCATAACTGATTGCCTCCTTTTCAGGTATTAGCACTTCTTTACTGCTATTGTTACATCTTCACCGTTAATATTCCAGCTCTTTTCATAGCCGTCCACACTACCAATTACGATATCCTCTGCTAATACTTCTGATTTTATTATATCTGCATTCTTTGTAAAATAATCAGCGATTGTAGCATTATCTTTTGCATATACCACAATATGATCCATTACTTCAAAGCCTGCTTCCTTACGCATTGTCTGAATCTTGCTTATGATTTCTCTTATGAAACCTTCTTCAATAAGCTCTTTTGTAAGATTTGTATCAAGTACAACTGTTACCTGTGCGTAGCTGTCTGATACATAGCCTTCCATCTGTGCAACATCGATTAATAAATCTTCTCTTTCAAGAGCGATTTCCTCACCATTAATATTTAACTTTAATGTACCTGTTGCATTTAATTCATCCATAGCATCGTTGCCATTAAGCTCTGTAAGGGCTGTTCTAATGTTGTTAAGAATCTTTCCATACTTAGGTCCTAATGTCTTAAGCTGTGGCTTAAAGCTGTATGAAGTAAATGCTCTTACATCATCCTTGAAATCAACCTTCTTAACATTAAGCTCGTCTGCAATGATTTCCTTGTAGAAATCTGATAATTCCCAAGGAGCCTTGATATACATTTGTCCGATAGGCTGACGATTCTTAATGTTAGCTGCATTTCTACAAGCTCTACCAATAACTACTGCATCAAGTACTGCTTCCATATTAGCTTCAAGCTCTTTGTCGATGAAGCTTTCGTTAGCAACTGGGAAGTCGCATAAATGGATACTTTCAGGTGCAGTCTTATCGATACCTGCAACTAAGTTCTGGTAAATGTCTTCTGTCATAAATGGAATCATTGGTGCAGAAATCTTTGCAAGTGTAACCAATGTTGTATATAAAGTCATATACGCATTAATCTTATCCTGCTCCATTCCCTTAGCCCAGAATCTTTCTCTACTACGTCTTACATACCAGTTACTTAACTGGTCTACAAATTCTTCTAATGCCTTTGCAGTCTCTGTAATTTTATAATTAAATAAATTGTCATCCACTGTCTTAACAAGTGTGTTGAGCTTTGAAAGCACCCACTTATCCATAACAGGCAATTTATCATAATCCAAAGTATACTTTGTTGGGTCAAATTCATCAATATTTGCGTACAATACGTAGAATGCGTAAGTATTCCAGATTGTACCCATAAACTTTCTCTGACCTTCTGTAACAGCCTTATCATGGAATCTGTTAGGAAGCCATGGTGCACTGTTTTCGTAGAAATACCAGCGAATTGCATCTGCGCCGTGTTCAGCTAATGCATCAAACGGATCAACTGCATTTCCCTTTGATTTACTCATCTTCTTACCTTCAGCATCCTGAACATGGCCTAATACAATAACATTTTTGTATGGAGCCTTGTTAAATATAAGTGTTGAAATAGCAAGTAATGAATAGAACCAACCTCTTGTCTGGTCAACAGCCTCACTGATAAAGTCAGCAGGGAACTGAGCATCAAACAAGTCTTTATTTTCAAATGGATAGTGATGCTGTGCAAATGGCATCGCACCTGAGTCAAACCAGCAGTCAATAACTTCTGGAACTCTTTGCATCTGCTTTCCACATTTTTCACATTTGATTGTAACTGCATCAATGTATGGTCTGTGAAGCTCAATATCATCTGGACAATTGTCTGACATTGACTTTAATTCTTCTATGCTACCAATTGAGTGCATATGTCCACATTCACATTCCCAAACATTAAGTGGAGTACCCCAGTAACGGTTACGGCTAATGCCCCAATCCTGAACATTTTCAAGCCATGAGCCAAATCTACCTGTACCGATGCTTTCTGGTATCCAATTGATTGTATTATTATTACGGATTAAGTCATCCTTAACCGCTGTCATCTTAATAAACCAAGACTCTCTTGCATAGTAAATAAGTGGTGTATCACATCTCCAGCAGTGTGGATAGCTATGCTCAAAGTTAGGCGCAGCAAATAAAAGACCAGCTTCCTCTAAAGCCACTAAAATCTTATTATCAGCCTTCTTACAAAACATTCCTGCCCATGGAGTTTCAGCTGTCATCTCACCCTTTGCATCTACTAATTGAACAAATGGTAAATCATATTTCTTACCAACATTGTTATCGTCTTCACCAAATGCAGGTGCAATATGAACAACACCTGTACCATCTGTTAATGTTACGTAGCTGTCGCATGTAACATAAAATGCCTTCTTATTAACCTTAGCATATGGGAATAATGGTTCATATTCCTTATATTCTAAATCCTTACCTGTATATGTCTCTAATACTTCATAGCCTTCGCCTAAAACGCTGTCGCATAAAGCATGAGCCATATAGTAAGTATAATCGCCTGATTTAACCTTTACGTACTCTTCAACAGGGTTAACACAAAGTGCAACGTTAGAAGGTAATGTCCATGGTGTTGTTGTCCAAGCTAAGATAAATGCATCCTCGCCCTTAACCTTAAATCTTACGATTGCAGAACGTTCCTTAACATCCTTATAGCCTTGTGCAACTTCGTGGCTTGAAAGTGGAGTACCACATCTTGGGCAGTAAGGTACAATCTTGTGTCCTTTGTATAAAAGACCCTTATCCCAAATCTGCTTTAATGCCCACCATTCAGACTCAATAAAGTCGTTATCATATGTAACATATGGGTTATCCATATCAGCCCAGAAACCAACAGTACCTGAGAAATCTTCCCACATACCCTTATATTTCCAAACACTTTCCTTACAGTACTTGATAAATGGCTCTAAACCATATTCTTCAATCTGTTCCTTACCATCAAGACCTAACATCTTTTCAACTTCAAGCTCAACAGGAAGACCATGTGTATCCCATCCAGCCTTTCTTGGAACCATATAGCCCTTCATAGTTCTGTATCTTGGAATCATATCCTTGATAACACGTGTTAAAACGTGGCCAATGTGTGGCTTACCGTTAGCTGTTGGTGGTCCATCATAAAATGTATAAGACTCACAGCCTAAACGATTCTCAATACTCTTTTCAAAAATTTTGTTTTCCTTCCAGAAATTTTCGATATTCTTCTCTCTCTCAACAAAGTTAAGATTAGTCGATACCTTATTGTACACAACAATTCCTCCATTCTTATATTTAGGTTTTTGTTTTAAAAATGTGCATCTGATTAATGCGAGTGCGCATCACAAAGATTCAACGGATTGCTACGTGCTTCGCACGTTGTTCTTTGCTTTTGACAGTTGAATCTTAAAATCAAAGTAGCTTACCTACTTTGGCGCCGAGCGTGGTCGCATAAGCGACAACTTCTTCTTCGCGCGAGTGCGCATATCACGCTTCTTTACAAATGATTCAACGGATTGCTACGTGCTTCGCACTCCCGCAATCCTACACATAAATTCGCATATCGTGGCGCTTACGCACCACTTTTATGCTCATTTATGTGGCGTGTCAAGAGCTAAAGAACTCTTGCAAGAAAGTGCATATGCATTTTCTTGCATAGTTCTTTGCTTTTGACAGTTGAATCAAAAACGCTCTCGTCGCAATTGACGAGAGCAATAAATTCTAACGTAATCAATCACGACATACCATCATATGCGTTCTCTATAACGGGAGAAAACCGGCAATGCTTACTGTTAGTTCAGCACGCGACTTAGAAGTGATATTCATTCTTTCCTACTTGCATCAGGCTTCCACCGTCCCCGACTCTCTATAGCTTTCATAAAAGAACTACTGTCTTCGTCATAGTCTTTAGTTATATTATAATTATATCTATTTTAATGATTTATGGACGTTTTGTCAAGGGGTTACTTCGCTGGCACTATTTTTTCCTTGCCACCCATATATGGTCTTAAAGCTACCGGAATATTTACGCTTCCATCTGCATTTAAGTTGTTCTCTAAGAATGCAATTAACATTCTTGGTGGTGCAACTACTGTGTTGTTAAGTGTGTGTGCGAAATATTTACCCTCTTCGCCATTTACACGAATCTTAAGTCTTCTTGCCTGTGCATCACCTAAGTTAGAACAGCTACCTACTTCGAAATATTTCTTCTGTCTTGGTGACCAAGCTTCAACGTCGATTGATTTAACCTTTAAGTCAGCAAGATCGCCTGAACAACATTCTAATGTTCTTACAGGAATATCAAGTGTACGGAATAAATCAACTGTGTTCTGCCATAATTTATCGAACCACATCTTGCTGTCTTCCGGCTTACATACAACTATCATTTCTTGCTTTTCAAACTGGTGAATTCTATATACACCACGCTCTTCAATACCATGTGCGCCCTTTTCTTTTCTAAAACATGGTGAGTAGCTTGTAAGAGCATGTGGTAATGTCTTCTCATCAATAATTGTATCAATATATTTACCAATCATTGAATGCTCACTTGTACCGATAAGGTAAAGGTCTTCGCCTTCAATCTTGTACATCATTGCATCCATTTCAGCAAAGCTCATAACACCTGTAACTACTTCGCTTCTAATCATAAATGGAGGTACGCAGTAAGTAAATCCTCTGTCAATCATAAAGTCTCTTGCATATGAGATAACTGCTGAATGAATTCTTGCAATATCACCCATAAGATAGTAAAAACCATTACCAGCTACCTTTCTTGCCGCATCAAGGTCAAGACCGTTAAATCTTGCCATTATGTCTGCGTGGTATGGAATCTCGAAATCTGGTACTGCTGGCTCACCATATTTTTGAACTTCTACGTTACAGCTGTCATCCTTACCTATTGGAACTGAAATGTCAATGATATTAGGAATAATCATCATAATCTTTGTAACTTCTTCTGAAAGCTTAGCTTCCATAGCTTCAAGCTCTACCAATTTAGCATTAGCTTCTGCAACTCTTGCCTTCATAGCCTCTGCTTCTTCTTTCTTACCTTCCTTCATAAGACCACCGATTTGCTTAGAAAGGACATTCTTTTCAGCTCTAAGGTCATCTGCCTCTTGTTTTGTCTTGCGGCTTTCAAGGTCTAACTTAATAACTTCATCCACTAAAGGAAGTTTTGAATCCTGAAATTTCTTTCTTATATTTTCTTTTACCGCTTCAGGATTTTCTCTTAAAAATTTAATATCTATCATAACATTCTCCATTCTAGAGCGTAGTGAAAGAATTCACTAGTCTCCTTATTTTTGTATTTTATTATGTTGTTCTAATAACTCTATTCTAAGCTTATAAAGCTTATCTGACAAGTCAATGTGAGCGCTGTGTGGATTAACAAGACGTCTTGTTTCGTCTGATAATGTGTTAAGCTCCTTCTCGCAATATGCCTTAATATCCATTACCTTTGGTGATTCGTATACACATTCACCCTTGATAAATACTGGTACCAAAAGCTCTCTCATTGTATATTCATCGGCTTCAAGATATGTCTTTTTCCATGTTTCAATTGGGTCAAATAAAAGAAGTGGCTCATTTTCTGAATATACCTCATCCTTTAATGCGATAAGGTCGGCTCTGAATTTACCATCAAGGTCATATATTCTGTATACAGTCTTGTCACCAGGGTTAGTAATCTTTTCAGTGTTTTCCGAAAGCTTAATCTTAGGAATAAATTCACCTGTTTCCTTATCATATACAGCGGCAAGCTTATATACACCGCCAAATGCAGGACAGTCCTTCGAGGTAATTAGGTTAGTGCCAACGCCCCAGGATGTAATCTTTGCACCCTGTGTCTTTAAGCTGTCGATTAAGTACTCATCCAAATCACTTGATGCTGATATAACCGCATCGCTAAAGCCTGCCTCATCAAGCATCTTTCTTGCTTTCTTAGAAAGGTAAGCAAGGTCACCACTATCAAGTCTGATTCCGTAGTAGCTAAGCTCTATTCCTGCTTCTCTCATCTCGCTAAACACACGAATCGCATTAGGCACACCCGACTTTAAAGTATCGTAGGTATCTACCAGCAAAATACATGCCTTTGGATATAAATTTGCATAATTCTTAAATGCAGTATATTCATCCTTAAAGCTCATTATCCAGCTGTGCGCGTGAGTTCCTTTAACAGGTATGTCAAACATCTGGCCTGCAAGTACGTTACTTGTACCGATACAACCGCCGATAACTGCTGCTCTTGCACCATATATACCTGCATCAGGTCCTTGTGCACGTCTAAGACCAAACTCCATAATACCATCGCCCTGAGCTGCAAATGCAACCCTTGATGCCTTAGTAGCAATAAGACTCTGATGATTAACTATATTTAAAATAGCTGTCTCAACAAGCTGTGCTTCCATGGCAGGAGCAATTACCTTAACTAATGGTTCCTTAGGAAATACGACTGTTCCTTCCGGAATGGCATATATATCTCCGGAGAATTTGAAATTTGCAAGATAATCTAAAAAGTCCTCTTCAAAAAGGCCTGTACTTCTCAAATAATCAACATCATCCTTATCAAACTTAAGGTTCTTAATATAATCAATTACCTGTTCAAGTCCACAAGCTATGGCGTATCCGCTTCCACTAGGGTTTCTTCTGTGAAATGCATCAAAAATAACTGTATCATTGGCATTATTCTTGAAATATCCCTGCATCATTGTCAATTCGTACAAATCAGTGAGTAAAGTTAAATTTCTCATTAGCCCTTCCACCCTTCTTACATATATTGTTAATAATTAATTTTATACTAACATAAGGAAAAAAACAAGCAATAATTGAAAAACTATTGCATATAATACATCTGAATGGACCATTAAGGGAGGAAAATCATGAAACCATCTTACAAAACATTACTAATTAACAAAGAACACCCTCTTAGCGATAATTTTGTTCCTTCCCGCCTTGCAGTTGTGAATATACCATTTATCTGCGTAAAAAACGAGGACAAATGTAAAATGCATCCTAAAGCTGCAAAAGCTATGAAAAAAATGTGGAAAAAGGCTCACGACCTAGACCTTGAAATATATGGTATCTCGGCTTACCGTTCCTACTCTCGCCAAAAGGAAATATTTCTAGAAAGCGTAAAACAAAAAGGAATGGAAACAACACTTCTAAATATTGCACCACCAGGATGCAGCGAACATCAATCAGGTCTTGCCATTGATGTTTCATCTCCTGCCTGCTATTTTCATTTAGACGAAAGCTTTGGCAAGACCGGAGAATATCTCTGGCTAACAAAGCACGCTCACCGATTTGGTTTTATAATACGTTACCCATATGGAACCCGTCATATTACCGGTTACAATCCTGAACCCTGGCACTTACGCTTCGTAGGCAAAAAAGCTGCCTTTGAAATATATTCTAAACGGATTACTCTTGAAGAATATTTAAAAATATATTAGAATACTCTTATATATTTTTTATAGCGAGGTTTTAACATATGATTAGATTTATAATAACACTTCTGTTTATAGGAATAATTTTTATTATAAGCGTACCCTTATGGCTTATAGAATTAATTATAGGACTCTTTAGTAAAAGAGCTAAGGACATCAGTTCCTTACGTTTTGTTCAATGGTTTTTTAGAGTTGTTCGACGTATTGCCGGCGTTAAAACCACCGTTATCGGATTAGAAAACATTCCAAAGGATGAACCTGTTTTATTTGTAGGTAACCACAGAGGCTATTTTGATATTATTATTCCATATTCTATTATGCCTAATCTTACCGGCTTTGTTGCAAAAAAACAAATGCGCAAATTCCCTGTTGTTAATGTATGGATGAAGTTTCTCTACTGCCAGTTCTTAGACAGAGATAATATTAAAGAAGGTCTTAAAACTATTTTAGAATGTATAGATGTTGTTAAAAATAAAAAAGTTTCCATTGCCATTTTCCCTGAAGGAACACGTAATTATGGCAAAGAAATGCTTCCATTTAAGGAAGGCAGCTTAAAGATAGCTGAAAAAAGTGGCTGTAAGATAATACCTATGGTACAAAACAACACCTACCATGTCTGGGAAGCACAGTTCCCACGATTTAAGAAAACTCACACAATCCTTGAATTTGGCGAGCCAATTGATATAAATCAATTATCAAAGGAAGATAAGAAATTCCTCGGTAACTACGTAAAAGAACGTATCCAGCAAATATATGACAAAAATGAACGTTTAATATAATTAGCAAACCTCGGTAAAATAAATATTTACCGAGGTTTTATTTATTCTTTATCCTGTTCTCCTACAAGTCTTCCATCACTAATCACATATATCTTATCCGACAAAAACTCTAACTCCTCTGTATCATGACATGCAAGAATAATAAGCGAACCATTATCTCTTAACTCTCTTAAAATATCTCGCACAATCAAAGCACTT
>JAZQMK010000100.1:0-15008 GCA_045543455.1 Lachnospiraceae bacterium | reverse complement strand
TTCATAACTGGTATTGCTTCACCTATGGTATACCACAAGATTAAAAATATTTCGATAAGTAACACAAATAAAAATCTTTTATTAATAAACGCTTTATACAACTCATTTTTTAGCATCTTATTCAAAGTAATCACCTCTGTTTGTTAGATTAAGTTTAATAAACCTATAATCAGTGTCCTTTACAGCCCTATTAAATACTTTGCCAAATGAATAATATATATACAAGCAATCATTCTTTATATCTTCTTCTGGAACCGCAAGAATTACCTCTGCATTCAAGCTTTCTCCCGGTTTATAATTATAAGTCTGCCCAAACTTATTTCCATCTACAATATAATCAATCCCACCTATACAATGATGATATAATGCATAATTTAAAAAGCCATATTTCTTGTATTCTGGTCTTGAGTTATACCCCACACACTCCATAGCCACATAGCTTTCATCTTTGTAATTAATTGAAGCTAGCTCTATATTACTTGGATTCAAATAAGCTTCTGAATCATTTATATTTTTTATAGTTACAGTAAAATATACATAAAAAGCTATGCCTTCCTTAAAAGTTTCAACATCTTCTTCATAAACAACATTTATACTTTCACTATAATCTCTTATCATCCTATTACGAACTCTCTCTATATCTTCCTCAATAGCAGGAGAATGCTTAAGCTCCCTGCTTATAATCGCATCACTTACTACAAATTCAGTTTCCACTTTTCTATTTAGCAAAGCAATAGGCCCACTTGTATCAGTAATAATCTGTGAAGGGGCTAAAATGCCTTTTACTATACCATCACTATCTGTGATAAGCCTTGGAAGACTTTCTTCATTAGCATCTGTTTGAGCTAGAGTATTATTAACACCTGTAGTTGTTATTTCTTCCTTTTTTTTAGGCATTTTATTTTTTACAACAACTACAATAGACACAATGAGAGATAATATACATATAATGGATATAATTGTTTTTATATACTTATTCATACAAATTTCACCTACATTCTATTAATTGCAGGAAGCGATTATCTATTCAATGACTCTCACTTCCTACAATTAACTTAAATTCAATTAATACGCATCTGCGTTCCAAGTACCCTGACTTTCGTATATAATATCATAATCTGACTCTCCACGCAAAACAGCATCTGACAAACCATTTTCTCTTACCCAGTTGTGTACTACATTATTACTTGTTCCTGGATATATACGCACCATATCTAATGTTATATCTTCTCTTAATCCTGAATTATCAAGTCCTACTATTGCTGCTGTATACGAATATTGATACCCCGATTTGTAATTAACTAGTGAATAACTTGTATTATTCTTAGGCTGATCACCACTATAATCATAAGGATCTCCAGTTGTATAATCAAAATAGAACTCATAATTTCTAGATGATGCTGTTGCTGCCTTTACTACCTGTCCTGTAAGTGATAATACTAATGTTGCGAGCACTAATGCACTCATAAATTGCTTAAATTTTTTAGGCATGATTAACATCCTCCTTTTCCTTAGTCATCAGGATTCTTGCATATGTACAAATTAACAAGAATCCTGATTAGTGTTTTAATTACTTATTATCTTTTTAATGTTTTTGGTTCTTTTGGCTGATATATAGCAAAGAACGATGCTGAATTAACAGATGCACTAGCAGTCCAATTTGCAGCCGCTGCTAATGATTTTAATAAAAAATTAAACATTATTTTTCATCTCCTTTCTTACGCCAATTATCAGTAGCGCTATTATGATAATTAAAACGTAATATATATATAAGCTTATATCTTTCCTTATAAAATCTAACATATCGATTACAATAGCAATCAATATAAATACTAAATATAATGTCAAGCCAATTTTTCTATATTTTCTTTTCTGTATATAATCTAATCTTTTATTAGCATTATCAAGTGGCGCATATTTATTAATTATTAATACTCCTATATATGCTAATATTCTTATTGTCCATATTATATAATTGTTAGTTTCAATTACTAATACTAATAATGAAATTATATAGCATAATATAAATGTAAGAGTACATTGTAAGTGGGTATTTGCATGATATCCACCAGTATACATCCTAATACTAATCATAATAATCAAATATATAACAGCTTCACTTAGTGTACCTGTAATACAACCAATAATTATAATTGATATCGCACTAACTAAACCTGATATTATTAAGTCTAACCCATATACATAAATATCTTTTTCACTACCCTTTATTATATTTTTAAAAATAAAAAAATCAGTTATAATATCCGCTATTTTGTTAATCATACGATGCTCCTAAGTTGATTATAGCTTGATTATAACTGATTAATTTTTAATTTCAATACGTTTGGCACGAACGGTCGTTTTTTGGCACGAATGGTCGTTTTTTGAGAGCAACTTTGCATATACAATAGATATTTCCTCTATTTTTATACACTATGTTGCCTTCATATTTTTGGACTATATCCTGTACATTTTTCAACCCATATCCATGGGTTTTTTTATCATTTTTTGTGGTGGATGTATTAATTGTAATCTCACCACAATTCTCTTTTATAGTATTACTGATTTCTATATTTATTTCTGACTCGATAAAAGTTATGTTTACTTCAATTTTAGGGCTTACGCTTTTTAGACTAGCTTCAATAGCATTATCTATCAAATTCTCTAACAAAATATATAAATCAATATCTTGTATTCCTTCTATTGTTCCGTTTATAATATATCGTGATTCAATACCCATTTCATAACACTGTGAAGCTTTTCTATTTAATAAATAGTTCAATATTACATTATCTGTGCAAATTATATCATTATTTTTCATTTTTTGAGTAGATACGAATTCTGACAAAAAAACACTTGCTTCTCCAGTTTTATTATTATCTAACAGTTCCTTTAATACAGTTAATATGTTATTGATTTCATGTCTAAATTTACTATTCTCTTCTTTTATATCTTTTATTGAATCTAAATCACTTTCTAATTGCTTATATGCATTTAGCAATATTTTATCATTTATCGCTTGTGTGTATACTTTATGTTCTATTGTTAAAAGTACTACATTTACAACATTCACAATAAAAATTCCAATTATTGATATCATTGTATAAATTACGTGAGTTGTATAACTTTGATTTTCTCTATATAATATAAGACAACATATAACTACAGACACTAACGGAATAACACATACTGCTTTATTGTATTTTGAATTGCTAAAATTAAACATTGTTTTCGTTTTTAATATTATCCAATATAATACATATAAAACAATCTGAACTAATACTATTGCTATATATCTACTAACAGTATTGAATTCCATAGCGCTTAAATAGTCCAGTCCTGATAATACTCCCACTATACCTCCACCTAAAAGTGATGCAAATACGATACCTGCAAGCATTATAAAATTATAAAACAATTTTTCTATAATACTGCCATTCAAAAATACAGCACTAAATATCAATGAAATTATTAAATATGTAAAGATACCTATACTTTCAAAAAACACTATTCGATTTAAAATCTCTAAATATACTAAAGTTAACAGAATGCCTACCAGATATTCTTTTACCAAAAATTCGCTTTTATTTTTTGCCCCTAAACCTTTTATTAAGAAATTCGTTACCATATAACTTTGCAAAAGATTAACCAAAAATTCTACAATTATATATGTCATATCGCACCACCTTTCAGATGCTTTTTAAGTTGTGTCATCTTTCTACGACTTACATAATAAGAAGTCCCATTACTCATAGTTACACTTTCATTATTAACTTCAATAATATGAGCACAATTAATAAGTGTATTTCTTGATATTTTTACAAATCTATATGGTTTTAATCTATTTTCATATTCTATAAGTTGTGCTCTAAATCGTATTATTTCATTAGAAACATTCATTGCTAATTCATGTTTAAACACTTCAATAACTATAATGTTATTTATACTGATAGTCTTCGAAACACCTTTACAAATAACTTCTATAACATTTTTATATTCTTCTATCACTTCTATGACTTTAGTCATTGGCAAGAACATATCTTCATATATTTTCCCTTTATGCACAAAACCCAAAATTCTACAACCAAAAGACTGAATTAAATACTTCATATGATTTGTGATATATATAATTCCTATATTTTTATTTATTTTCAATATTTCTCTTGCTATATCATATCCTTTAGCTTCTCCACATTCAATATCAATGAATGCAAAATCTATTGAATCAATTAAAATTGCATTTACTAGGTCTTTACCTGAGGTATAAAATATACACCTACAATCTTCATCAAAAGTCTTTTGGTTTTCAAATTCTGTAATTATTGCATTCACTAGCATTTTTCCTAATTCGCTAGTTTCTTGTATTTCATCATCGCATATCGCAAATGTTATCATTAATATCTCTTCCTCTTATAGTAGTTTTTTAATTATTCTTACACTATCTTATTCCCATTTGCTCTCATCTTAAAACTACAACCAAGTAACTCCGCTGCTCTTCTACACATAAGCATTCTTTCTAAAAAGATTTCAAAATAATCCATTACTGAACAGATTTCATCATCCAATTCAATGTCTAATTGAATAGTCTTGTCCTCAGCATTAACTGTAAGTTTTGAAGCGACTGCTGCATAGTTAACTCTGTCGTGGATGTCAAAGCTGTTTTGATGACGATTACGTACACGATTTCTTCTAACATCTGTTTTATCTGCGATTATAACTGCTGCCGATACTGGACTTACAGCTGTTCCTGTCTTCTCATCATGGTTGCCTATTGCTGCTATTATCATAGCGATTTCCTTAGGGTCCATATTCATATCACTAAGTATCTTAAATGCCATTAAAGCACCTGACTGTGCATGGTCAACTCTATTAACAGAATTACCTATATCATGCATATATCCTGCAATCTTAGCTAACTCCTTTTCTCTCTGTGAATAACCTAAAATCCCCAAAATATCTGCTGCTGTATTAGCAACCTTTCCTGCATGAGCTACTGAATGTTCAGTATACCCCATAACACCCAATACCTCATTACCCATGTTAATGTAGTTGTTTACTATCTCGTTGTCTCTAATTGTTTCGTAAGTTATCATAATATCCTCCATTTTTCTATAACAATAATAATATAATATATAAGGGCAACATACCAAGTATGTTGCCCTTTAATTATAACCAATTTTTTCAATTAATACAATGGATACTTGTCTGTTAATGACTTAACTAAAGCCATTGCTTCTTCCTTGTTCTTTTCTACATCTTCAACTGCAAGGGCGATTGCCTGAGCAACAACATCCATATCAGCTGGCATAAATCCACGTGTTGTAATAGCTGCTGTACCAAGTCTGATACCACTTGTTACAAATGGTGAAGCTGGGTCGTTAGGAATTGTGTTCTTGTTACATGTAATATTAACTGTATCAAGTAACTTTTCTACTTCCTTACCTGTAACACCCTTGTTAAGAAGGTTAACTAACATTAAGTGGTTGTCTGTACCACCAGATACAAGATCAAAACCTCTGCTTGTTAAGCCCTTAGCTAATGCTTGTGCATTATCAATGATGTTCTGTGCATATACCTTAAAGCTGTCATCTAATGCTTCCTTGAAGCATACCGCCTTAGCTGCGATAACATGCATTAAAGGACCACCCTGAATACCAGGGAATACTGCCTTGTTGAAGTTAAACTTAGCTGCGCTTTCAGCACTTGCTAAAATCATACCACCTCTTGGTCCTCTTAATGTCTTATGTGTTGTTGTTGTAACAACATCTGCATAAGGGATTGGGCTCATATGTAAGCCTGCAGCTACAAGACCTGCGATGTGTGCCATATCTACCATTAAGTATGCGCCAACTTCGTCAGCAATCTCTCTAAACTTCTTGAAATCTATAGCTCTTGCATAAGCTGAAGCACCTGCAATAATAAGCTTTGGCTGGCACTCCTTTGCAATTCTTAATACCTCGTCATAATCGATGAAACCTTCATCATTAACACCGTATGGTACGATGTTGTAGTATGTACCTGACATATTAGCTGGAGAACCATGTGTTAAATGTCCACCATGTGCAAGGTTCATACCCATAATTGTCTCGCCTGGCTTAACCATAGCAAATTGAACTGCCATATTAGCCTGAGCACCTGAGTGTGGCTGAACGTTAACATATTCACATCCAAATAACTTCTTAGCTCTCTCAATTGCTAAGTTTTCAACTACGTCAACATATTCGCATCCGCCGTAGTAACGCTTTGCAGGATAACCTTCTGCATATTTATTAGTTAATGGACTACCCATAGCTGCCATAACAGCTTTACTTACAAAATTCTCTGAAGCTATAAGCTCAATGTGGCTGTTCTGTCTGCCAATCTCATCACTTATCGCACTTGCAACTTCTGGGTCATATCCCAATACTTCATCGTATGAATACATAAATGTACCTCCATTTTTTCATAATTATACTAAATATCATTATAACACAAACTTTTCTACTTTCAAGTACTTTTCCTAAAACAGATTATATGTTATAATAATATTACATTTTATACAAAGGAGAAAGTATATGCCAAATCTATCTTTACCAGCAATGATTTTTATTGCCTATTTTGTGGTAATTAATATTATTGCATTCATTATGATGGGACTTGACAAAAACTACGCAGCAAAAGGTAAATGGAGAATACCTGAAAAATCTTTATTTTTACCAGTCTGTCTTTTAGGCGGTCTCGGTGGTGTTTTAGGAATGCAGGTATTCAGACACAAAACAAAACACTGGTATTTTGCAATCGGCTTTCCAGTTATAATGGTTGTAGAATATACACTTTTAATATTTGCATTTTTATTTTTAATGTAAACATAAAAAAGCTCCGTATTCGGAGCTTTTTATTGTTATACAAGATACCATACATCTTTATATTTTATTACATAATAGCTTAAATTCTTAGTTACATTTTGCCCATTTTCATCTAGAGCAGTAACCTTTACAACTATCTTTCTGCAATATTGCATATTAATATTATCAATATCATACATAAGCTTTAAGTATTTTCTAACTGGCTTTCTATCCTGTTTTTCATTAGAAATTATCTCATAATCAACTATGGTTGTATTATCATCATATATACTCTTTATTGTCTGCGTAGCTTTTTCCTGCTTTTCGTCTGGAAATTCACTTACCGGTATATATGATTTTACAAATGTATCGTATTCACTTTTTATAATAGCTGTATACGAATCATATATCGGTTTATTGCTACTATTTACAATAAGCTTTTCGGGAACTATCAAAACTGCTATACAAATAACTATACAAATCACAGCCGCAATGGCCACGTGTATGAGCTTTACGGAGGTATTTAAAGTATATTTTTTAGCAACATACTCTCTTGACTCTTCTTCATTATTGGTAGTTTCTTCACCTTCTACAGTTTCAATTACTTCTGGCTCTTTTTCATCATCTATATATCTATCACATATAACGCAATAATTTTCGCCTTCCATAAGTTTTGTCCCACATACTTTACATATTTTTTCCACTGATAACTCCTCCAAATTATTCCGCTGTGCTCTTAACTACTGATATCTCTAACTCCTGTAATTGCTTATCATCTACTACATCTGGTGCATTTGTCATCATACATGACGCATCCTTTACCTTAGGGAATGCTATAACATCTCTTATGCTTTCTTCCTTAGCCATAAGCATTACCATTCTGTCAAGACCATAGGCAAGTCCGGCATGTGGTGGAACACCATACTTAAATGCATTAAGAAGGAAACCAAATCTTTCATATGCATCTTCCTTAGTAAATCCAAGTACTTCAAACATCTTTTCCTGTACATCACTTTGGAAAATTCTTACAGAACCTCCACCAATCTCAGTACCGTTAAGTACGATATCATAAGCCTTTGCTCTTACCTCTCCTGGGGCACTGTCAAGCTTGTCTAAGTCTTCATCCATTGGCATTGTGAAAGGATGATGCATAGCAACATATCTTTCATCTTCTTCAGACCACTCTAGAAGTGGGAATTCTGTTATCCATACGAATCTGTATTCATTATTATCAATCAAGCCCATAGATGCAGCTAATTCAAGTCTTAATGCACCTAAAACGTTATATACTATCTTATTCTTATCTGCAGCAAACAAGATTAAATCGCCGGCTTTAGCTTCCATAGCATCTACTAAAGCTTTCATCTCGTCTTCTGTCATAAATTTTGCAAATGATGACTTATAAGTTCCATCTGCATTTATAGCAATATATGCAAGTCCCTTTGCACCATAGCCCTTTGCAAAATCAACCAAAGCATCTATCTTCTTACGTGGCATATCGCCCTGACCTTCGGCATTAATTGCTCTTACGGAACCACCTGCTTCTAAGGCTGATGTAAATACACCGAATCCACAGTTTCTAACTATATCAGACACATCTTTAAGTTCCATACCAAATCTTAAATCCGGCTTATCTGAACCAAATCTGTCCATAGCCTCTTTGTATGGCATTCTCTGAATTGGAAGTGATACTTCAACTCCAATTGTCTCTTTGAATAAATGAGCTAAAAGTCTTTCATTTACATCAATAACATCATCTACATCAACAAAAGATAATTCCATATCCATTTGAGTAAATTCCGGCTGACGGTCAGCTCTTAAATCCTCATCTCTAAAGCATTTTGCAATTTGGAAATATCTGTCATAGCCCGCACACATTAAAAGTTGCTTAAATAACTGTGGTGACTGTGGCAATGCATAGAATTTACCTGGATGAACACGACTTGGAACAAGGTAATCTCTTGCACCTTCTGGTGTACTCTTTTGTAAAATAGGTGTTTCTATCTCTAAGAAGCCTTCCTTATCCATAAATGTTCTTGCTAATGTAGCAACCTTACTTCTTAAAATAAGATTCTTCTGCAAATCAGGTCTTCTTAAATCAAGATAACGATATTTTAAACGTAATTCTTCTTTTGTCTGGCTGTTTTCTTCAATTGGGAAAGGTGGTGTATCAGCTTCTGATAAAATTCTAAGTTCAGTAGCTCTGATTTCAATCTCACCTGTCTTTAAATTTTCATTTATTGCACCACTTCTTGCTTCAACCTTACCTACAACAGCAATAACAAATTCATTTCTTATTGTCTGTGCTTTATTAAACCCATCTGTTCCAATATCATTTTCATCAAATATAATCTGCAATAAGCCTGAGCGGTCTCTTAAATCCACAAAAATAAGACTTCCTAAATTTCTTCTTTTTGCAACCCAGCCCATAACTGTAACTGTTTCTCCTATATTAGCTTTGCTAAGTTCTGTACATCTGTTAGTTCTATGCAAACCTTTCATTGATTCTGCCATAATTATCCTCCATTTTTTAATTTATTCTAGTAATCCCATAATATCCCATACGTCCATATCTATATTAGACTTAGCAATAAGTTCGTCCACATCAATAGTATTAATAATCTTTTGGAACACTAAAAATATTTGTATATCATAATTTTTAACTTCATCTATCATAAGCTCTATTGCTGTCTCATAATCAAAGGCCTTTCTATAAGGTCTGTCTGAAATCAGTGCTGCAAATGTATCAGCAACCTTGATTATTCTTGCACCTATAGGAATATCATCACCTTTAAGATTTTCAGGATATCCCGAACCATCATAGTTTTCATGATGATATAAAACTGATTCCTGTACCAAATATGGTAAATCATAATGCTGTATTATATCATAACTAATCCTAGAATGCATTCGCATATATTTCATCTCTTCAACTTCCATAGCAGACTCATTTCTTCCATACAAATACTGTGAAAGATTCAGCTTACCCACATCATGAAGAAATCCTGACAACGCTATATCATAACACATATCATCATCCAGTTCCATATCTTTTGCTATAAGATAAGATAAATTTGCAACATTTATTCCATGAGACAATGCACTTTTAAAGTCTTCCATTATCAGCACATCATTTATCTGCAAGAATATCACCTCTATTCTATACTATTTTATATTCATTAAATGCTTTTTTCTTTCGTTCAATCATTTCATCAATTCGGCTAATATAGTTTTTTACATCCTTTACATTCTCCACACGCTCTATTCTGCCATTGTCAAGAATAAATTTGGTAGATGCACCTGCACCACAGGCTATTATAGTCTGTTTTTCTTCCATTATGAGAATGTTGTAAATGCCTTCACTGCCACGTCTGGCATAACCTACATTTTCAAAATTACCTGCTATATTTTTCTGTCTGTACATATAATACGGTTCAAGTCCCATAGACTTTGCATAGTCATATGTCATATTCATAATGTCGTCCGTATTTTGTATATCATATTCCTTATACTTATCTTTAAAGATATTAAGTGCCGCTGCACGCTTTATTGCTAAGGAATGTACTGTAACACTGTCTGGTTTTAACGTTTTTACTGTCTCCATAGTATTCTTAACATCGTCAATATCTTCATTAGGAAGTCCTACTATAAGGTCCATATTTATGTTATTAAAGCCACATTCTCTTGCCATATTATAAGCATTTAAAATATCTTCTACAGTATGTCTTCTGCCTATAATATCAAGGGTTTCCTGCTTCATAGTCTGAGGATTAATGGAAATACGGTCTATACCATATTTTTTCAAAACCATAAGTTTTTCTTTAGTTATACTATCCGGTCTGCCTGCCTCAACTGTAAATTCCTTAATCTCCTTAGTATCAAACAATCCAAAAACCTTAGATAAAAGTAAATCCAACTGCTCAGGCTTTAATGTAGTTGGAGTTCCTCCACCTATATATATTGTATCTAATTTTCTGTTCTTTAAGGATACTGCTACATATTCAAGTTCTTTTATAAGCGCATTTAAATATTCATCAACAAGCTTGCTATAAAGTGCTAAAGGATATGACGTAAATGAACAATACAAACAGGTAGTGGGACAAAACGGAATGCCTATATAAAGGCTATATCCATTAACATAATCTATACCCTTTAAAACTTCCTTCTCATTGCCTGCAACCTCCGTTGCTAAAATGGCCTTTCTTTCACTTACCTTATATGTTTTTACCATATAATCCACAATATCATCTTTAGAGGCACCTTGTTCAAGCTTTGCATAAGCTATCTTTGCTGGTCTTACACCAGTCAACATTCCCCAAGGCTGCTTTGTACCCGTAAGCTTAGTCAACATATCATAAAGAGTATTATCAAGGCTTTCTTTAACATCTTTTATATCCTTTTTAACCTCTTTCATTAAGGTATTACATTGACTATCCTTAAATTCTATCGTAAGTTCTTTATCCTTACATATAAAATCCACATACATATTTGCTTCGCACTCTTCCATACTTATATCCTCTTTTGGATAAAATGCCTTTAAAAGTGTGCGGGCTTCATATTCAAAATTATTATATGCTACATCTGTAGCTATACTTATCTTAATCATCGCACTGCTCTTTCTACACAAATGGATTATTGTCCTTTTCATGATCTATCCTTGTAGATTCACCATGTCCCGGATAACAAACTGTATTATCAGGAAGCTCAAACAATTTTTCTCTAATGCTTCTTACAAGCTCTCCTGTACTAGAGGTTGGAAAATCAGTTCGTCCTACACTCTCATAAAAAAGAGTATCTCCTGTAAACATCACATTTTCCTTTTCCACATAATAACACATACCACCTTTAGTATGTCCCGGTGTGTGTATACATTTAAAAGTTATACCTTCTATGCTAAGTTCCTCATTATCCTTTAACAAAACATCTGCTTTTATGGAAAATGCATCTGCCATAGCCGCAGACAAATTCAAATTAGGATTGCCTAGCAAATCCTTTTCAAACTCACCTGCATATACTTTTATATTATATTTATCTTTTAAATATGTTGCCGCCATTATATGATCAAAATGTCCATGGGTAAGCAATATGGCTGCAGGTGTTATCTCAAGCCTTTCAATAGTTCTTTCAAGCTTAGGCACACTGCCTGCTGGATCAATTATAATAGCTTTTTTCTCGTTTTCATCGAAAACATAATAACAATTGGTGCCTATAGGACCTAACAAATCTCTTTTTATAATCATATCTTTTAACCTGTTGTTCTCTCAATATCAAGCATTCCTTGTATCTGGCGCAATTTATCTACCAAATGACCAAGTTCTTCTTTACCATGAATCTCAAATCCAATAACAATAGTTGCTGTACCTTGTCTGTTAGTTCTTGAATTCAAGGTAAGTATATTAATATTTCTTTCAATAAACACCTTAGAAATATCCACTAACATACCACTTCTGTCATTAGCAAAAAGCTTAATCTCTGTAAGATATTTTTCTTTTTCGCCTTTACCTTCGAAACTCTGCCACTCTGCATCAATAAGTCTTTCTCTTTCAATTTCAGGAAGATTAATTATATTAACACAATCTGTCCTGTGAATTGATACACCGCGTCCTCTTGTAACAAAGCCAATTATCTCATCTCCCGGTACCGGACTACAGCATTTTGAATATCTTACTGCAACATCATCAATACCTTTGACTATAATGCCACTCTTTGACTTAGCCTTCATAACAGGTAGCTTTTCTTTTACCTCATTAACGGCTCCTAAAATATCCTTATCAGTAACCGCCTTTTTATTCTTTTTATTATATTCTTCAAGAAGCTTATTAACTATCTGACCTTCCTTAAGACCACCATGACCTACGGCTGCAAGCACTGCATCCCAATCTCTGAAACCATATTTTACCTGCACCTTTTCCATATATTCATTCTTAAGAAGTTCTGATAAATTAATATTTTTAGTCTTGCTGTATGTTACTATAAGCTCCTTGCCCTTCAAAATATTTTCTTCTTTAAATTCAGTCTTAAACCACTGACTAATCTTATTTTTAGCCTGTGTACTCTTAACTATATTAAGCCAGTCCCTGCTTGGACCTTTTGAATTTTGAGATGTGATAATCTCAATTCTGTCACCATTTTTAATAACATAATCTATAGTAACCAGCTTACCATTAACTCTTGCTCCTACCATCTTATTGCCAACTGCACTATGTATGCTGTAAGCAAAATCTATAGGTGTAGAGCCATTAGGCAAATTCTTAACATCTCCGGCAGGAGTAAAGCAATACACACTATCTGAGAATAAATCCAAGTCACTCTTAAGCAGACTTAAAAATTCCTTATTATCAGACATTTCCTGTTGCCACTCTAAAATCTGTCTTAGCCATGTAAGTTTAGCTTCTTCATTATCAGCACTGTTTCCATCTTTACCTTCTTTATATTTCCAATGAGCTGCAATACCATATTCTGCGATTCTATGCATCTCATAAGTTCTAATCTGTATCTCAAATGGTTGTCCATCACTCGAGATAAGTGTAGTATGCAAAGATTGATACATATTAGGCTTTGGCATTGCAATATAATCCTTAATTCTTCCTGGAATAGGCTTATATTTCTCATGCAATACACCAAGTGCCGCATAACAGTCCTTTACTGAATCAACAATGATTCTTACTGCAAATAAATCATATATCTGTTCAACAGTCTTATCTTGCTTAAGCATCTTTCTATAAATACTAAAATAATGCTTAACTCTTCCGTTAATCTCAGCATCAATCTCAGCATCCTTAATAAGCGCACTTACTTCGCCTACTATCTCTTTTATAAATCTTTCTCTCTCAGGCTTTGTACTGTACAAAGAATCCTCAAGATTCTTATATACTTCCGGCTGAGTATATTTTAATGATAAATCATCTAACTCTACTTTAATCTTAGAAATACCTAATCTCTGGGCGATTGGAGCATATATTTCCATAGTCTCTTTTGCTTTTTCTTTTTGTTTTTCCGGGCGCATAAACTCTAAGGTTCTCATATTATGAAGCCTGTCGGCAAGCTTAATAAGTATGACTCTAATATCCTTAGCCATTGCAAGAAACATTTTTCTTAAATTCTCTGCCTGAACTTCAACCTTATCTAAGTCATAGCTTAACTGTGTTAACTTAGTAACGCCATCAACTAACAAGGCAACTTCCGAGCTAAATTCACGCTCAATATCCTCATAAGTCATAACTGTATCTTCTACAACATCATGTAAAAGACCCGCCACAATAGTCTCCTTGTCAAGCTCTAACTCTGCAAGAATAATGGCAACACAAATAGGGTGTATAATGTAAGGCTCTCCAGATTTTCTATACTGTTCCTTATGTGCATTATACGCAATATTATAAGCCTTCTCAATCAATGTTAAATCGGTAGAAGGACGATATTTCTTAATATTCTCTAATAGTTTCTCATATAAAACCTCTGGTGCCGTAAAGCTTTTTGGCGATGCACTAAGAGGTTGTGTATCATTCTTTATAATAACTTGTTCCGACATACAATCACCCATTTCTTATATATCCTTTAATTATAATATCTGTATAACTAAATTGCAAGAAAAAAAATGGGTGTAAGCCCATTTGCTCGAAAACACGCTCTCGCTACTCTCCGACTGGTGTAAGCCCATTTGCTCGAAAACACGCTTGCGCTACTCTCCGACGCAATGGTACATAAGTGGCTGTACGATTATCATCGTCCACCAACTAAGTACCAGCGTCTCCAAAGTGTTTTCTTCGCAAATGGAGCTTCACCTAGAATATATCAGTCCCTTTAAGGTTTTCATAGCTTGAGGGATTTTTCTATTCCTGAATTCTCAGCTAACTTAAGTTGCGTAGCAACTTTATGGGTGTTCCTTTATGGTGGGCGATGCTTGCATCAGTACACATATAAGGGACACACATATAAGTGCCATCGGTACTAAGTTGACGTCACTTACACACCACCAGCAATTTTCCTATTATCTTGAAGCTAACATTGTGCAATTTGATTTTAACTTACGACTGGTGCAAGCCCATTCGCTCGAAAACACGCTTGCGCTACTTTCCGACGCAACAGTACATAAGTGGCTGTACGACTATCGAAGTCGGAGGCCAAGCGGTCTTAGGAAGACAACATCATTTTTCAACTCCTTGGCTCCCAGAACGAAAAGGGTAC
>JAZQMK010000099.1:0-55152 GCA_045543455.1 Lachnospiraceae bacterium | reverse complement strand
ACTTTAGATTCAGAATTAAAGAGACTTGTAAGAGAGTGGAGAATTTCTAACGATACAGCGTTAAAATACTGCTCAAATCCAAAGACTTTTGTTTAATAACATACATTAATTAGCCAACTTTTGTTGGCTAATTGTTTTTTTATGATATATATGTTAGAATATTGCATTATAGAAAGGTGGTATAAATGTGGAAAGAACAATAGATTACAATAAGAAAATAGAAGCACTTATTGAAAGTGTAGAGCAGGTAATAGTAGGAAAACGAGAGTGTATAGAATATGTTATAGCAGCGATGCTCGCAAAAGGACATGTTCTTATAGAAGATGTTCCTGGTGTAGGTAAGACACAGTTAGTAGCGGCACTTGCCAATTCTTGCAATGGTATTTTTGGCCGTGTGCAGATGACGCCGGATGTTATGCCAACAGATATAACAGGTTTTACAATGATTAATACAAGCTCAGGAGAGAGCGAATTTAAAAAAGGTGCGACATTTTGTAACTTTTTATTGGCTGATGAGATTAATCGTTCGTCGCCAAAGTCACAGTCTGCGCTTTTAGAGATAATGGAAGAAAGACAGGTTAGTATGGATGGTGTGACTTATGAACTTCCAAAGCCATTTATGGTACTTGCTACACAAAATCCGGTAGAAACATATGGTACATATCATCTTCCAGAAGCTCAGATGGACAGATTTATTATAAAGATAAGCATAGGATATCCAAGCAGGGAAGAAGAGATGGATATTATGCTTCGTAATGAAAAAAATGTATCCCCAAAGCAGCTAAAGGAAGTAATTAGCTGTCAGGATATAGTTGCTCTTATGGAAGAGGTGGACAATGTAAAATGCTCAAAGGCCATAAGGGAATATATTGTAAATATAGTTGAAGCTACGAGAAATGCTGATTTTATTAAGCTTGGAGTAAGTCCAAGAGGAAGCATTGCTCTTAATCGTATGGCAAAGGCATATGCGTTTATATGTGGCAGAGATTATGTTGTTCCGGATGATGTAAAGAAACTTGCACCGTATGTGCTATCACATAGAATTATGCTTAATCCTAAGGGTAAATCCTTAGTAACAGATAATGAAGGTGCAATAAAATATTTACTTTTGCAGGTGAAGGTTCCGGTAGAATAGAATGAAAAGAATATCAGTATTTAAAGGGATTATTAATTACATATTTACAGTAATCTTTGCCATAGTCTTTGCATTATTTCTTAATGCAAATGTGGGATGGTTTTTGTTGTTTGCGCTTATACTGGCACCAGTGTTGTCAGTCTTTTTTGCGTGGCTTTCATCACGTTTCTTAGATGTTAAAATAGATATAGCTGATGAGCTTATGTCAAAAAATGATACAGCAAATATGAACGTTGTCATTAAAAATAAATCTATATTTCCAACAACTCCAATTTCAATAAAATATATTATAGACTCAGGCTTTTTATGTGATGATAAAGAGATGCTTGTTTCTGTCTTGCCAAGGCATGAAAAAGAATTTGATGTGGAATTTAGTGCAGTAATAAGTGGTCTTGGAAATGTAGGGATTAAGGAGATAAAAGTTACAGATTATCTGGGTTTATTTTCATTTAAGATAAAAAATATTGACTATACGGATTTAAAAAGACAGGTTGCCGTTATTCCTAATATGGCTCAGATTTCGCCTAAGGATGAAAAAATAATGCAGACTATGCAGATGTCCTTACATACCGATGACAGTGAAGAAACCATAGAGGTTTTAGGTCAGAATTTTGGTGGTTTTCCTGGCTATGATAATAGAGAATATGTACCTGGGGATCCTATAAAACGTATTAACTGGAAGCAGTCTGCAAAGCGCGCTAGATTAATGGTACGTTTAGATGACGAGATGACTTCTCACGGAATAAATGTAGTTCTTGACAGTGTCGGCAATAATTTAGACGAGGGTATGCAAAGAATTATTAACGAGGCGGCAGTAGAAAATGCTTTAGGTATAATGCAGGTATTATTAAAGCAAAACTATACCGTTAATTTTTATGTTTATATGAATAATCATTTTGAGGAATATAGTGTAAATGATGAAAAAGACTTGGAAAATATTCGAATTATGCTGGCTAGGTACAGCTTTTCCAATAATATTGATACACCACGAGTTCCTAAATTTTCTGGGGATGATTCAAAAAATGGCGTAAGCATTTATTCTACACCAAATGAGCATGAGGATGCCCAGTATATATTGCAGCAAAGTGGGATGTTTCAATATACGACAATTTATTCTTCAGCAGGTAAGGTTTATGCAAAGCCTGAAAAAGAAAAGGCTGTGAAAAACAGTAAGTTTTCAAGGCTTGCGCAAATGATTATACCATATGCACTTGCTGTGTCATTGAGTGTGATATTATTTAGGGTGTTCCATATTGAAGTACTTTCTTATTGGACTTTAATTCAGGCATTATTATGTGCAGGTTTATTTGCCTTTGCATTTTTTGTGCAGAATCACAAGATTGTTGGTTCGATGATAATTACTGTGGGTACGGTAATATTGTTAAATATATTTGCGCGAATAGTTTTTGCGGACTATATGACCTTTGGTCAGTGGTTTATGTCCGGTGGTGATGTTGTAGATAATAATACTAGATATTTAGTATCTATATTAATGATATTTACGGTGTTTTTTGCCCTTGTAGTCTATTATTTTACAATGGCATTATACAGAACCTCATTTCTTATGCTGGTAAGCTTTATACCATTTATACTTTCAGTAAAGGTAATGCGAGAAATAGACATAGTATGGGTTGCTGTGGTGGTTATACTAAATATGGCCGCATTTTTAGTTCATGTTAGAACCTTTAAGGATGGAAAAAAGCGTATAGAAGGGTATTTTGCCGGATTGTTGTCTGTATTTATGTATGCACTGGCATTTGTTATGATATCCTCAGCTATACCAAAGCAGCAGGAAACAAAATATTATCATATATTCGAACTGGCATTTATGGGTGGTAATATTAGTATAAATCTGCCAGAGGAATATTCGGATATGAGTGAATATTCGGGAAATGCGGATAACTTTAATAATATTAATAACAGAAGGTTATACAGCATTATGTCGGAAAATAGAGACGATCTCTTTATATATTTAAAGAAACAAAGCTTTGATATGTATGATTTTAAAAATGACAGATGGTATGGGTTGGATGAATACTCAAATCATACTATAAATATTGCAGCGTGGAGTAATATAAGTCAGTATAGAAATCTCAACAGGCTGACACAGGCTATTAGAACAGCCTGTAATTATGATAGTGAATTTGCTAAAAAATATGGCCTTGAAAATGTAGCTAATACATATAGTGTTGAATACGGTGATGTGCTTCATATTGATGCACTTAATTTCCAAAGTAGGTCATTTATTGTACCGTCTAGAACCTTGCGTATTTACAGTCAGTCACAAGGTACTGAAAAAAATATAATTAGAAGTGCTAAGGTAACTAAATCAGAGGTGTTTATATACAATGATATGCTTCCTGCTTATTTAAGATATAATGTGGAATATTTTGATGATTATGAATCAAGAAATATTTGGATACAGGCAGGTGGCGCTAATTTTACCACGGAAGAATCAGAAAAGATGCTTACAGAACTGTATGATTTACTGCTTGAAAATAATGAAAAAGAAGCGGCAAATGTTGCACTGGCATTTTTGAATGATAATTTTGTAGCAAAGGAATATGCTCTTGCATATAAGGAAAATGTAGACCAAATACCACAAAGAATAAAGGAACTCGCCCTTGATATAACAAAAGACTGTACTTACGATTGGGAAAAAGCACAGGCTTTAGCTGATTATTTTTATGAAGCAGATTTTATGTATGATTTGGACTATAAAGCACCGGACGACAGTGTGGAATATTTCCTTTTTGAGGGAAAAACAGGAACCTGTTCTGACTTTGCCAGTGCATATGTACTTATGGCAAGAAGTGTAGGACTTACAGTAAGATATGTTGAAGGTTTCGTACCAGAGGAAGAGGGCGAAGGAGAGTTTGTTATAAGAACCCGTTGTGCCCATGCTTATCCGGAGGTCTATATTCAAAATTTAGGCTTTGTAACCTACGAGCCGACAAATGCAGCCAGATATGGAAGAACAACTGCAGAGGATATAAGTGGATTAACTTCATTTTTTGTAGAATTGGCATTTAAAATATTAATAACTTTTGCGATGCTTTTTGGCGTGATAATTACAATATTATTTATTGCATTTATTGTTAGTCCTTTTGTAAGAGAAATACTTTTTAGAATTAAATTAAATAAAATGACTAACGATTATAAAATTGTTATGTTCTATAAACGTATAAGAGATGTTTACGGACACAAGTATATAAAAAATGCGGATAGTCTGACACCTTTCGAATATGCGAATAAGTTTGAAAATGTATTTGCTTATGACATTAGTGAATTGGTTTTGATGCTAGAACATAGCATATATGCCACAAATGAAATAAGTAATGAAGAAATCATTAAGGCAAAAGAACAATATGAAGCAGCCAAGAAGGCTGTAAAGGAATATAAAAATGATAGAAAAAAGAACGCCAGATAATTTTGATGAAGAATTAATATCAGAATTTGTAAAATGGTCTTATGAGATTGAAGGTATGCCTCATTGGGATGAAAATAAAAAAGCTGGAATGAAAAAATTCAATCTTAGTGCAGAAGAATATAGTAAATTGCTGCATGATACAGTAGAATACTGGCTGTTTTAGGAGGTGCATACCATGACATGGGAATTATTGTTAAGGTATATATTTTCACCAGAGCGAATAGTTGGTATAGTGTGGGATTTCCTTCCACTTATTGCAATGTGTTTTATATTTCATGCATGGAATGAAAAGTGGTGGAAGTGTCTTATACCTGTATATGGGAATTATATAAGCTACAAACATACCTGGAGGTATCCTTTTATAGTATTGTCTGTAAAAATTTTATTTGATATTTTGCAAAGCTACAGTATAAGGTTTATAAGAAAGCATATAGTGGGAAATGTATTGCAGGCAATAGTAGAATTTATAAAAACAGGAGAAATCCAATTTACAATAGATATGGAACAAATATTGTTTTATCTGATTCTTGGACTTATATGTGGATTTATTACATTTATAATTGCAAGATGTACTTATGCAAAGGTTTGTAAAAGCTTAGAATTTAATAATGGGTGGCTTATGGTAGGAACATTTATAATTCCAGAAATATTTTTATTGGTGGATTATGTGTGTTGGAGAAAAAATAAAAAATTTTTTTGAAAAATGCCAACATATTATCTTTTTCAGTTGTCTATATAATGTCGGGCAATTTTGATATTATATTTTAATGAAGGAGATAAATGTGTATACAGTAGAATACTAATATTACAAAAACGGGTTAATGTGCTAAATAAAGACACATCAACCCGTTTTTTAATTTATAAAAATAATACCTTCTACAATGTTGCACCAAAGTCTGATACGATAACCTGACCTGTTAAAGCTCTTGATTCGTCGCTTGCTAAGAATAAAAGAATATTAGCAACGTCAGCTGGCATACATGGAGGAACTGAAAGGTTCATATGCTTACGCATTTGACCAAACATATCCTGATTAAGAGATGCAGGATCAGTACTTGTTGTCATAGGAGTAATGATTGTACTTGGGTTAACAGAGTTACAACGAATACCTGTGCCTGCAAAGCGGATAGCAGTATGTTTTGTTAAACCGATAACAGCAGCCTTACTTGTTACGTAAGCAGCACCACCTGTACCAAATTCACCAGCTACAGAATCTAAGTTGATAATAGAACCAGAGTTGTTCTTCATCATTTCCTTAACAACAGCTCTTGTACAATATAAACAACCCTTTGTATTGATTCCAAGAACCCATTCTAAATCTTCATCTTCATAACAGTCAATTGGCTTTAAGCCGGCTTCTAAAACACCTGCATTATTAACTAAAACATCAATCTTGCCATAAGCTTCAACAGTCTTTGCAACAAGATTTTCAACATCTTCTACCTTAGATACATCAGTTGGTACGGCAAGTACCTCGCCACCATTTTCTCTAATTCTCGCCGCTACTTCCTCTAATTGAGGTAAACGACGCGCACTGATAACAACCTTAGCGCCTTCCTTTGCAAATAATTCTGCTGTTGCGGCACCTACACCAGAGTTACCACCTGTAATAATTGCTACTTTACCATCTAAACGTCCCATATGTCCTCCGTTCTGTGAGAAAATCACTTTGTAAATATGTATTGTACCAAAAGTACTAACTACATTATAAAACTTTGTTATATTTTTGTCAATATCTGTTGTGTAATACCTTGTTATATACTTAAGATTATGTTAAAATATAAGTAATTGTACAAAGAATGGGAGGTTTTTATATGTTTAAAAAATTCACAATAGACTTACCGATGTTTAATTCTAAGGAGTATGATATTACATCCTATGGAGCTGTTAGTGGAGGTTTGGTAAGCAATACAAAGGCATTTGCTACTGCTATTGCTGAAGCTTCAATTAAAGGTGGAAAGGTAGTTGTGCCGGCTGGAATATGGCTTAGCGGTCCTATAGAATTAAAGTCAGGTGTGGAATTACATTTATGCGATAATGCAGTTATTGTATTTGATAAAAATAGCGAGGAATATCCACTTATAGATACAGATTACGAGGGTATTAGAAGAATCCGTGCTACATCACCTATATATGCAAATGGAGCCTGTGATATTGCTATTACAGGTAAGGGTGTTATTGATGGAAGCGGACATTTGTGGAGACCGGTAAAGCAGTTTAAAATGACTGAACGTCAATGGAATAAGCTTTTAGAAAAGTCCCAATATGTATTAGGGGATAAGGAAGGTGGTATTTGGGTACCAACAAAGTCAATATATGATGGACGTGACTACGGTGAGGTGTTCCCAGACCATGAAGGAGCATTAGAAGAAGCAACACCATATTATGATTTTTACAGACCTGTCATGGTTAATTTAAAGCATTGTAAGAGAGTTTTAATAGAGGACGTACAATTACAAAATTCGCCTGCATGGTGCTTACATCCATATTTCTGTGAAGATTTAATTGTGAGAAATGTAAAGATTTGCAATCCATATTATGCGCAAAATGGTGATGGAATTGATATAGAATCCTGCAAAAATGTTGAAGTTGCATATTGTAATTTTGCTACCGGTGATGACGGAATTTGTATCAAGGCAGGTAAGGACAGAGAAGCAAGAAAGATAGAAGGACCTTGTGAGAATATTTATATTCACCATTGCTATGCAGGGCAGGGACACGGTGGCTTTGTAATTGGCAGTGAAATGTCGAGAGGCGTTAGAAATGTACTAATTGAGGATTGTACATTTATTGATTCAGACGTTGGTATACGTTTAAAGAGTGCCCTAGGACGTGGTGGAGTTGTAGAAGACATTTACATTAAGAATATCAATATGGTTAATATACAGCAGGAAGCTGTTATAATGACTATGAATTATGTTCACAACAATATGAACTATCATGAGCCTGTATCACAAAGCGAGGAACTTGATGATATTCCTGAATTTAGAAATATTTATCTTGAAAACTGTGTTTGCAAGGGTGCTAACAGAGGTGTTAAGATTGCAGGACTTGATGGTAAGCCACATACAATACATGATATACATTTTGAGAATTGTAGCTTTGAGGCAGACAATGAAAATGTATTAGTTAACTGTGAAAATATATACATTTAATGGAGGTATACAATGAAGGGCAACAGATACAAATTTGATATGACTTCTAAAAAAGACCCGATTACAGGTGTTGAAGTTGTCAGAATCACTGATAACAAGGCATTGTATGACAGACCATATTTTACCACACCTCAATTTAGTGCAGACGGAAAATATACAGTGTTTGTATCGGATTTTACCCATACATCCATTGTACTTAATGCAGATGCACCGGCAATAGGAAAGATAGGCTTTGGAGAGTTATTCTTACTTGATATTGAAAAGGGCGAGGCTTTGCAGGTTACACAGGGCGAGGCTATTAAAATGGGTCACGGTGCCCACGCTATGCTTTCAAAGGATGGCAAAATGGCCTACTATTATAGTAATGAATATTTAAAATGTGTTAACTTAGAAACCTTAGAATCAGAAGAACTTATGTGGGTGCCATTTACTTATAATTTCCACAGCTTAACCTGTACAGATGATGGTAGATATATAGGATTTACAGTGGTTGAAGAAGTTCCTTTGATAACAAGTCAGTTTACTGACCCATTGTCAGGGCTTTCAAAAGGCTTTAGAGAAAGATTTTTTAAACAGCCAAGCAGTCTTGTTATAAGATTTGACATGGAAACAAGAAAGGGCGAGGTTGTAACCGGTGGTCACGAGAGAATTACCCATACAAGCTTTAAACCGGATGATGGCGACTATATGGTATTTTGTCATGATGGCCCGTGGGATTTGGTACAACGTATGTGGACTGTTAGAGTGTCAACGGATGAGGTTAATCCACTTGTACCACAGCAAAAGCATTTAGAACGTATGGTACATGAATTTACCACGGCAAAGGGTAGAGTAGGCGTTCAATATTCCTTCCGCTATAAGCCGGATATGGATTATTTTATGAATGCAGATATTCTTGTGGATTTTGATGGTAAGAATCAGGAACGTTTCTACTATCCATATTTAAGACCAGAGCATATAAATGTTAATTATGACGAGACATATGCAGTAGGCGACAGAGCAATGCTTAGTGCAGATATGAAGGATAGCAACAAATATATTGCCCTTATTGAATACGATAGAAATTATCACAAGGCTAATACCAATTTGTTATGTTATCATGGAACTTCAGGCAAGAAGCATGCACATTCACATCCGGTGTTTACGCCAGATGGCAAGCATATAATGTTTTCATCAGATGTAGATGGTAACTTAAACATTTATATGGTAGAAGCAGATATTAATAAAACAGTAAGAAGTATATAGGAGACTAATATGAAAATAGGTTTTATAGGTTTAGGTAAAATGGGACTTCCAATGGCGAAGAACCTTTGTAAGGCAGGTTTTACAGTATATGTAAAATCAAGCAATATGGAAAGTCAAAATGAGATGTTAAATGAAGGCGCAATTGCAGCTGAAAGCTATAATGCTATGGCTAAAGAGTGCGATGTTGTAATAACAATAGTGCCTGCAGATAAAGAGATAAAAGAACTTTATTTATCAGAAAATGGTCTTATTGCAAATGCAAGAGAAGGCGTAACATTTATCGATATGACTTCTGCAAAAGGAAGTACAAAGGAGCTTGTAAATGAAGCTATAGCGGCAGCTGATAAAGGCATTACATTTGTTGATGCACCTGTAAGTGGTGGCGTGGCTGGTGCAGTAAATGGCACACTTACAATTATGACAGGCTGTAAAGAAGATGTATTTGATAAAGTAAAACTAGTCCTAGAGGCTATGGGCAAGAATATAATATATACAGGCGAGGCAGGAACTGCATCTAATGTAAAAATGTTAAATCAAATGCTTAATGCAGGCAATACTGCAGTGGCAGCAGAGGTACTTTGCATGTCTAGAAAGCTAGGTGTTTCAGATGATGTTTTAAAGACTGTTGTCAGTCAAAGTAGTGGACAAAGCTTTGTATTTGACAGAAATGTTACAAAATTTATGATGAGCGGTGACCACACACCAGGATTTAGACTTAATCTTATGAAAAAGGATGTTAGTCTTTTTGTGGATGCGGCTAATGAACTCAGTGGCTTTACACCTGTAACTAAGCTTGTATACGATATGTTTACAGCCTGTGCTAATAATGGAATGGGAGATATGAATTATACAAGCATACATAAGTGGTTAGAAGAAAATCAGAGATAATTACAGTTATCCCTTGTACTAAAAATAGTATGAGGGATATTTTTTGCAATCTATGCAATCTAAAATGCAAACTATGCAAACTTAGTTGACTAAATGAACGGTCTCTATATAATAAAATTATCACGTGGTAAATATTAGAAAGGAGTAGTCCGATGAAGATTAAACTGGCTGTTGATGATAAAGATTATGATAAGCTAAAGGAAAAATTTGAAAAGCTTGGAATAGAGATTGATGATGAAGCAGAATATATTCTCACTAAAAAGGATGAATATGTAAATACTATTATGGTAAAAAAGGAAGATTCCGGCGAATACATAAGACTTTTGGTTGATAATATTATTTGTATTGAGACCTTTGGACATAAGGTGGTAGTATATGACGAAAAACAGGAGTATGTAGCATCTGAGAGATTATATCAGCTGTGTAATATTCTTAATCCGGATAAATTTTTAAGAATAAGCAATTCGGTAGTGATTGCTACCAATAAAGTAAAAAAGATAAAACCAACATTTTCTATGAAATATATTTTAACTATGGCTAATGGAAAATGTGTTGATGTAACTAGAAGCTATTACAATTTATTTAGAGAATATTATAAAATTTAGGAGGTTTGTTATGTTGAATTGGGCATCAATAGTAGCGTTAATTATTATAGCAGGAATTGCAGTATGTGCCATTGTAGCATTGGTATTGATAATATATTTTAGTGCATATAAGAAAAATATAAATAAGGCAGTTGTGGAAAATGGAGAAGCACCTAAAAGGATGGCTCCGCCCTACAAAATATTTCTAATTCTTCTTGTGGTAGCAATTCTTATAATTGTAGGAATTGTATCCTGTAAAATGGGTAGAAAAATCGCAGATGATTCGCCTGAAGACAGATATTATGAAGCAACTTACAACTATAGTATGTATACGGAAAAAGGTATGAAAGAAGCTTATAGAAGTGTGTATTCTATTGAAGAAAATAAGGGATATACTAAAGATGTTGTAGAAAAAGGGGATGTACGTTTCACATATTTTATAAGTGAAACACCTTATGATATTATTCATCCAAGATTTATTATATACATTGAATATATTGGTGACAATGAGCTTGTAACATTTAGTTATAATGGAAAATTTAAGGATGCTAATGGAAATGTTATTACAGGTTATGGTATGAGTGGTAGTGACATTACGAAAGCTTCAGTATTGACAGTGCTTGGTAATACGGATATAGATTGTATTTTTGAATTAAATATTTATTATTTTGACCAGTTTATAAAATCGGAAAACCCTGAGGATGTAGCTGCAGTAAGTGAGAAGCTTGAACTATATATTCCATAACGTTTATCAATTGACCTTATTGGTATAAAAAGTTATAATTAGAGTAACAATTGCCAGCGGAGGTAAAAATGAATACAGAAACAACTCACAAAAGAAGAGTAAGATATAAAGGTACACATCCAAAAACATTTCAGGAAAAATATAAAGAAGCACAACCTGAAAAATATGCAGATACTATAGAAAAAGTAATAAGTAAGGGTAGTACACCGGCAGGTATGCATATTTCAATTATGGTGGATGAGATACTAGAAGTACTTGATATAAAGCCGGGACAAATAGGGCTTGATGCTACTTTAGGCTATGGTGGGCATACAACAGCTATGCTTAAATGCCTAGAGGGCAAAGGTCATATTTACGGTCTTGATATAGACCCAATAGAGATAGTTAAGACTAAGAAAAGACTCGAAGAAAGGGGCTTTGGACCTGATATACTAACGGTAGTTAATACTAATTTTGCAAACATAGACGAAGTGGCAGAAAAAGCAGGTAAGTTTGATTTTATTTTGGCTGATTTAGGCGTGTCTTCTATGCAAATAGATAACCCTGAAAGAGGTTTTTCATATAAGACAGAGGGACCCCTTGATTTGCGTCTTAATCCTAATCAGGGAGAATCGGCAGCGGAAAGATTGAAAAATATTACCAAGGAAGAATTTATTGGAATGTTAATTGATAATTCTGACGAGCCTTATGCAAAAGAAATCGCAAATGTTGTATTTAACAAGATGAAAAAGGGCGTAAAGCTTGAGACTACTACACAGCTAAAGGACGCTATAGAAGAGGCTTTAGTAGTGGTTGATGCCAGCGAAAGAAAAGAAATGATAAAAAAGTCCTGTGCCAGAGTATTTCAGGCTTTAAGAATTGATGTAAACAGTGAATTTGAGGTGCTTTACAGCTTTTTAGAAAAGCTTCCTACAGTTTTAAAGTCTGGTGGAAGAGTAGCAATACTAACCTTCCATTCAGGAGAAGACAGATTGGTAAAGCGTTCTTTTAAGGAATTAAAAAAGTTAGGTGAATATAGTGAGATTTTGGAGGATGTTATAAGACCTTCAGCAAAAGAATGTCAGCGTAATCCAAGAGCAAAATCAACAAAATTAAGATGGGCAATAAAAAAATAGTAATAAAGTACTAGTATATTTTTGGGAAATGGGGTAAAATAGTACTATACAGAGCTATTTGTTCTTGAGCGAAAATAAATAGCCTAAGGCAGGCGCAAATTGGCTATTTGCGTCGTCTCCTCGCGATACATCGTTCAGAAATGAGGAATAGTATGGAAAATCCGATTGATATAAGTGAAACAAAAAGCATATTTATCACATATGACTGCAATACTAATAGGTTTATATATCCTAAGGATGTTAATGTAAAAGATGATAGAAAAATGCTGTGGGATATATTTATACAGGAAGATTGCGCCTCTGTAAGTACTGCCAGACACTTACAAAAAACTATCGAGGACTTATCTTTGGCCAAGGAAGATAAGGTGGTATTTGCAGAATATTTCATAAAAGACATAAATGTAGGCTTTGTTTGGAGCAGAGTCTCTTTTGTGCGTTCAATTAGAACCAACACAATTAATATAATATTTACTAATATTGATTCTCAGATAACAGAACAGCATAGATTTAAGCGAGAGATTGAATGTGATAAATTAACAGGACTTTACAATAGAAAAGCCTTTGCTTATAAGGTAGGAGAAATAATAAATGAAGATGCTTTAAGTGTAGCTAAAGGCCAGTATGCAATGGTATATTTTGACGTAAACCGATTTAAGGCAGTTAATGATGTTTTTGGAATGACAGAAGGAGACAGACTACTTCGTTATATAGCTGATACAGTAAGGGATGTTATAAATGTAGATGATGTGGCGTGCCGTATAGGACAGGACAGATTTGTATTTTTTACAAAGTCTATAGATAAAGAGCTAAATGATATTATAAGTACTATTTTAGAGCGTATAGACAGATATGAGCTTGCAATGGAGATAGTATGTAATTTTGGTATATATATAACTGATGATGAACAGTTAAATGCAGATTTGATGGTCGATAGAGCTATTTTGGCTCAGTCAGTAATAAAGGGAAGCTATACTAAAAAATATAATTATTATACTGAAGATTTGCGAAAAGAAATGCTTACTGAACAGGAAATCACAGGTATGATGTCAGAGGCTTTGGCAGCAGAAGATTTTGTTATATATTATCAGCCACAATATGATCATTCAACAGGTAAGCTTGTTGGAGCGGAAGCATTGGTTAGATGGCTACATCCTGACAAAGGTCTGATTTCACCGGGGGTATTTATTCCTATTTTTGAAAAAAACGGATTTATAACTAAGATAGATTTGTATGTTTTTGAGAAGGTATGCAGATTTATAAGATATACGTTAGACAAGGGTTATAATACTGTTCCTATTTCAACTAATTTTTCACGCCACGATATTTTTCAGCAGGATTTTGTAGAAAGTCTTGAAAATATACGTAAGAAATATAATGTTGATTCAAGTTATCTTCGCGTAGAGATTACAGAATCGGCCATAATGGGCGGTAATCAGCATGTTAATGAAGTGATTGAAAAATTGCATAATTGCGGATACGTGGTGGAAATGGATGACTTTGGCAGTGGTTATTCGTCACTTAATGTATTAAAGGATATAGAATTAGATGTTATAAAACTGGATATGTTATTTTTATCAGACAAGAATTCAAATAACAGGGGCGGAACTATATTAAGCTCAGTTGTTCGAATGGCAAAATGGTTAGGTCTTCCTGTAATAGCAGAAGGTGTTGAAAAAATAGAACAGGCCGATTTTTTAAAGAGTATTGGTTGTAATTATATTCAAGGCTATTTATATTCAAGACCACTTCCACAAAAGGAATACGAAGATATAATCAGAGGTAATAGAGAGCTAAATGCAGTTTCGCAGATGGAAATGACAGAGATTTTTGATGCTAATAATTTCTGGAATCCTTTATCTCATGATACTATTATTTTTAATAATTATGTAGGTGGAGCGGCAATATTGGATTATAATACTACCACCGAACAGGTTGAGATATTAAGAGTAAATGAAAAATATATCCTTGAAATGGGTCTGGGCATATCAGAAAAAGAGATTATTGATATGGAGCCATTAGCAGTTTTCGATGATAATAACAAGGCTATTTACATTTCTATGCTTAAGAGTGCAATTGAAAGCAATGATGAAGAAGAATGTGAGACTTGGCGTACTTTAAAGGATGCAGATGGAAATATTAAAAAACTGTACCTTAGAAGTAATGTAAGACTTATAGGCAGGGCAGGCGACAATTATGTATTCTATGCGACTATAAGAAATATTACTAAAGAAAGACTATACTACAATGAAATTTTAAATAGTGAAAAACGCTTTAAAGCAGCCAGTGAGCAGAATAATATGTATTATTGGGAATATATAGTGGATACCCACGAGATGATTCCGTGTTACAGATGTATTAGAGATTTAGGTGTGCCGGGTAAATTAAGTAATTATCCTGAAAGTGCCATAGAGATGGGGATTTTTCCACCTGAGGTAGCTGATTTGTATAGAGACTGGCATAGACAGATTGAAGAAGGAGTACAGCAGTTAGAAGCTATAATGCCTTTGACTAAGGATAGGATAATGCACAAAGTCAAATATACAGTAGAGACAGATAATGATGGAAAACCTGTAAAAGCGTATGGTTCAGCGATAAAAATAGATTAACATAATTAAAAGAGTTCATTTCATTGTATGTTTGAACTCTTTTTTATGTTTACTTATTGCAAATTAACTGAGTATATTATAAAATAAAACGTAATATAAAATTAGAATAAATGGAGAAAAAATGTTACTTAAAGATTTAGAAAAATACAATGAAATAGTTATTCAGATGCATGATGGTCCAGATGCAGATGCAGTAGGTTCGGCATATGCCATATATAAATATTTTTTATCAAAGGGAAAATCTGTAAGAATAGTATATGGTGGAAAATTTGTTATAAGCAAAAGCAATATGAAGCTTTTAATTGAATCTCTAAATATACCAGTTGAATATGTAAAGGAGCTTAATAATCCGGAATTACTTATTACAGTAGACTGTCAATATGGTCAGGGAAATGTTACTAAATTTCCTGCACAAAATGTAGCAATAATAGATCATCACAGTACAGGCAAAAAATCAGATGAAATGGCAGAGATAAGAAGTAATCTGGTAAGCTGTGCAACGGTTTGTTATGCACTTTTGAAGGAAGCCGGTGTTGATGTAAATGATGATATAGATATGGCTACAGGCTTATATTATGGTCTTTATATGGACAGTAATCAGCTATCAGAAATCCGACATCCATTGGATAGAGATATGGTAGATTTTTTAAAGTATGATAAGGTGCTAATCAACCGTTTGAAGTACTCTAATTTTAATATACATGAGCTTACAGTAGCGGGAATAGCAATAATTAACCACAATTATAATCAGGAAAATAAATATGCTTTATTAAAGGCTGAACCATGTGATCCTAATATTTTAGGTCTTATTGGTGATTTGGTAATACAGGTAGACTCTATAGATGTTTCATTTATATACAATGAGTGTCCGGGTGGCTACAAAATCTCAGTGCGAAGTTGTGCAAGAGAGGTTGCCGCCAATGAATTAATTCAATTTATAACAGCAGGTATTGGTAGTGGCGGTGGTCATATTGATAAGGCAGGAGGCTTTATCAGTGCTAGTAAATTTGCAGAAATTATAAAATATGACAGTCTTGAGTATTATTTTGAGAAAAAACTGAAAGAATATTATCAGGGATATGATGTTATTTATGCTGGGAAGACTCTGCTTGATAATAGTGCTAAGCTTTATCAGAAGAAGGATGATATCTATGGTTATGTTAAGCTTGCTGATATATTACCAACAGGTACAGAATGTAAGATTAGAACCCTAGAAGGCGATGTTACTGTAAAGAGTGATGAAGATACCTATGTGATTATTGGTTATGCAGGTGAAGTATATCCAATAACTAGGGAGGTTTTTGAAAAGAGATATACTTGTATTGACGAAAAATATGAAAAACAATTTGAGTATGCACCTTCAATAATAAGCCTTGAAGAAAATAAGCCGTATTATCTTATGGAATTTGTAAAAGCCTGCAGAACAACGGACTTAACAAAGATATATGCATATCCGGCTACTAAATATACAAAGGTATTTACAATATGGAATTATGACACATATATGGCCGCAAATCCAATGGATATGATATGCTATAGAGAAGCTGATATTAATGATGTGTATGTGGTGAAAAAAGAAATATTTGAAATGACCTATGAATTATGTGAATAAAATTGGAGGATTAATATGAGTTTTTCAATATTTACGGATACAGCAGGTAATGTGGAAACTGCTCTTGCAAAAGAGCTTGGAATAACAGTTATACCTATGTATTATTACATTGATGAAAAAGAATATAATTGTGCAGATACTGCTCAATTTAATGAAAAAGAATTCTATGATATGATTAGAAGTGGAGTTAAGGTTAATACATCTCAGATTAATCCTAGTATCTTCGAAGAATATTTTGAAATGGCTTTAAAAGAGGGAAAAGATGTAGTTTATGCAGGCCTTTCATCTGGAATTAGTGGCACATTTACCTCAGCAAATATTGCAAAAGAGCAATTAGAGGGAAAATATCCGGATAGAAAAATATACCTTATAGATAGCTTAGGAGCTTCATTAGGTGAAGGCTTATTGGCTATTTATGGAGCGGAATTTAAAAATCAGGGAATATCTGTTGAAGAAACAGTAAAAAGGCTTGAGCATATAAGAGATTGTATGTATCAGGTGTTTATGGTAGATGATTTAATGCATTTAAAAAGAACCGGAAGACTGTCAAATATGGGTGCAGTAGTAGGCTCAGTGCTTGGTGTCAAGCCGATATTAAAGGGCAATGAGCATGGTAAAATAGTTGTTACTGAAAAAGTAAGAGGACGTCGTCAGGTAATTAAAAAGATTATAGAAAAATGTGAAAAATTAGGTGTAGCTATAGAGGATCAAATTATTGGAATATCACATTGTGATTGTAAGGAAGATGCTAAAAATCTTGCAGATATACTTAAAGAAAAACTTAATCCGAAAAAAATACTTGTCGTAGCCCATGAGCCTGTTACTGGGGCACATATTGGACCTGGTTCACTAGCGTTGTATTTTAGAGGCAATGAAAAAGTTAGATATGAATAATATAGAGCTATTACCAAGCTTAATTTGGCTGGTAATAGCTCTTTTAATAATTACTGAACTTTGTTATTTTTAGCTTTTGTGATATAAGGATATAATTCAGCATAATGTTCTTCATCTTCCTTACTTGAAGGTGCTGCCGGAATAAGCCCGGTACATTCATGACAGGAAGAAACTTCTAAGTAATCATCATCTTCATTTTTGTTAACTTTCATATTAAGACTAACCTCCACATATATATTTAGGTTAGTATGTCCTCATTATTTTTTTAATATTCGTATTGTTACAAATATTACAACTCCTGATAAAGCAATTATAGTAACAATAGCAATAAGTGTATTTATATCAAAACCTGCTTTGCCTGTAGTTGACGAAGCTGGATTACTAGTTGTGGAATTAGTGCTATCTGTAGAGGATATTTCTGTTGCAACTTGTCCACTTGCTTCAGTAGTAGAGTTTTCGTTGTCTTTAGTAGTAGCTTGAGTCGGTGTAGCTGTACTTTGCTCAGATGGTTTTGTTGCATTTTCTGTAGCTTTAGTTGTTTCATCCTCAACAGGAGGTGTTGGAATATAGCTGCCAACTGCAAATGTAGATGGAGTCAAGGCTATATCAATATTATTTTTAGTAGGTTTTACAGTGCTTTCAAGTGGGGTAGAAATTCTATTTTTCTGCCCTGCTGTGTGATAGTAATGAAAAAATGTCATTGTACATGAATAGTTATTGTATTGAATTGGAACATTAACCATTGTCATTTGATTAGCGGTTCCTTTGTCTATGACAGTTCCTTCTACAGCCTGTCCTACTGTGTAGCCCTTAGTAATCTGTACAGCACTGCCGTCACTGTATATAGCTTTTAAAATTATACAATCCTTGTTATAATTACGTGCTTCATTAAAGTTTCTGTAACAACGCTGAACAAGACCTGCGGTAATCTGTTGAAGTGTAACAGCAGGTACATTTACTTCGATTGTAGAAGTACTGCCACCGTTAGTGCAGGTAATAGTTGCACTACCTTGTTTTAAAGCAGTTATGAGCCCGGTTTCGTCAACATAAGCGATAGAACTGTCAGAACTTGAAAATGTGGTTCCTTCAGGTGCGTTTATTAAAGCACTGTAGGTACGTGTAAGTGTCAGCTTGGAATTAGTGTTAACAGTTCTAGGGCTTAAATTCAAATATTTTGCAATTCCAATAGCATCTGCTTCACCTACTTTATATCGATTGGTAACAGAGTGCATAAAAAGTGAATCGGAAGCATTTGAAAAAAATGAATGCTCAATAATGATTGATGGTATATTACAAAGAGAACTTACTTCAAGAAATGTATAATAATCTCTTGCAGAATTATAAGTTCCGGTTCTGTAATCGTAGCCATTTTTGTGATAATCTAAGCCAAGCTTGTGAACTTCTCCAGAAATGGATTTGGCAAGCTGGTACATTTGATTTTTATATCTTGAATCAACGGTGCCATATACTACAATGCCTTTAGCATAGGATACGGTAGAACTGTTGTTGTGAAGACTGATATTTAAGTCTGCATTAATATTTTTGCCCATAAATGCACGGGCTGTATTGCTCTGATATTCTCCATAGCCTCTTGTTAAATAGACTTTAACACCTTCGTAAGTGGATAGCTTCGCCTTAAGCCCCATAGCGATGTGGAAATTCACATCAGATTCATAATCGCCATTAAGTGAAATAGCACCAGAATCTGTACTTCCATGCCCTGGGTCAATTAAAATGACATAGTCACCATCGGCATCTTTAGCCAAGGCACTGTCAGGGTTAAATGGGATGATTATCAAAGATATAATAATTAATATAAATAATCGTATTAATTTGTTCATTGTACACCTCGTAAATAGATAATTTACAGTTATTATACTAAAAATACAAGCTAAAAACAATAAAAAACTTGCATTGTAGGGCAAAAATTAGTATACTTGTGGTAAAGATTTGGTAAAGAAAGTTTAAGGGTTGATATATATGAAAAAGCATTTAAGACATTGTCTTGCAATTGTTGCATGGGTAGTTATATGGTTGATATTGTGGCTTGTATTACCTAAAAATATACATTTTGCAGGACCTATAGAGGTTATACAACGATTATATACAGATATTAGAAGTCAAAGTTTTTGGATAGCTATTTGGACTACCTATTCAGGAATAATAGCAGGATTCTTTTTAGCACTTATAATAGGTTCGGTGTGGGGATATCTGGCATATTATTTTGAAAGATTTAAGATATTTATGACACCAGCTATGGATTTTATAAGATATATACCTATGATTTCCTTTACATTACTTGCAATTATATGGAGTAGTGCAAGTCTGCTGGTGTTTGAGGTAAGTTTATTTTTAGCCTTGCCGGTAATATACAGACATACCTATCAGGCACTTTTACATGACAACGACGAAGAATTAAAGGCTATATGGAAAAAGGATATGCCTTTGATGAAAAAACTGGATAAGATATACCGTCCGGCAACTATGCCTGAATATATAGTAGGTTGCCACAGAGCTATTAATATGTGCTGCAAGTCAGGTATTTTAGCTCAGTTTTTAGGCGGAGCAAGTCATTCGGTGGCAAAAAGTCTTTCTGTAGCTACTGATAATTTAGATGTGGCCGGAATATTTTCGTGGACAATAGTTATCGTTGTAATCAGCATATTTTTAGAAAGATGTATAATAAGATTATTAAGTCTTACAATTATTAATGAAACAGATATTGATGTTGAAAGCCTCATGGAGCAAATTAGTGAAGATGAGGAAATGGATTTGTAGGAAGGTATTTATTATATAAAAGTGCGCATAATATTCATTGAAAAAGGAGAGATGGATATTATGTGCACTGCAATTAGTTACAATTCAAAGAACCATTATTTTGGACGTAATCTTGATATGGAATTTTCATACGGTGAGGCTATTGTTATAACGCCTAGAAATTATGTTTTAAAATATAGAAATGTAAGTGAAGAAAAAAGTCATTATGCCCTTATAGGAGTGGCTATTGTAAAAGATAATTATCCCTTATATTATGATGCTACTAATGAATTTGGACTTAGTATGGCAGGACTTAAATTTGACAGATATACTGAGTATAAAGAACTACGGGAAGATAAGATTAATCTGGCACCATTTGAATTAATACCATGGATTTTAGGAAAATGCAAAAATATAAGAGATGTAAAATATGTACTAAAAGATGTTAATGTAGCGGATATTGATTTTAGCTGTGAACTAAAAAATACACCACTACATTTTTTTATTGCTGATAAAGAGAATAGTATTACTTTAGAAATTGTAAAAGACGGGCTAAAAATATACGATAATCCAATAGGTGTTCTTACAAATGCTCCGGAGTTTCCTTTTCATATGACCAATCTTGAAAGATATAAATTGGATAATGATAAAGGCGAATTAGGAATTCCTGGGGATTGGACATCTGTATCGAGATTTGTGAAGGCGGCTTTTGTTAAAGAGCATTCCACTGATGATGGTAGCGAGATGGGGAGCGTAAATCAATTTTTTCATATACTTTCAGCCGTGGAGCATCAAAGGGGATGCGTAAAAACAGAAGATGGAAGAGATGAAATTACTGTGTATAGTTCTTGTTGTAATACAGATAGGCAAATATATTATTATACAACTTATGATAATAGAAATATAAGATATGTGGATATGCGAGAATATAACATTTTAAGTGAAAAATTGTATTGTTATTCGATGCAATTTATTGAAAATTTTTTAACAATATAGTATAATAGTACCATATACAGAGAAAAGAGGAATTACCTATGGAGAAGAAACAACTAGACTTATCAAATAAAGTTAATGCGGCTATAAGTACTAATCAAACAGCGATGACAGGTATGGTTATGATTAATGCACTTATAGCAGCTGCATATGCATTGGAGGTAGTAAAAAAGACTAGAAGCTTACCATCATATCTTTTGGTGTTTTTCTTGTGTGCAATACCTTGTGTACTTGCATTTTTAGAATATAAAAGAAAAAAAGATTCATATTATGTGAGATATATTTTTGGTATTGGTTTCATGGCAATGTATACTTATGTAATGATGACAACTACAACTAATCTTGCATTTTGTTATACAGTAGTAGCTATGACTATGCTTATTGTATATGTAGATTTGAAATTCAGTGCAATGATAGGTATAGGTTCCATATTAATTAATGGAATAAAGACCATAGTTTTAATAACAAATGGCGAATTTAAAGGTATTCAGATAACAGATGCAGAGCTTATATTTGCATGTCTTATATTTTCAACAATAGGTATGATTATGTCTGTTAAGAAGATTAATCAGATTAATGAGGCTAATGTAGATGTAGCCAATAAAGAAAAAGAACAGTCTCAAAATATTTTAAATACTACCTTAACGGTAGCAGATGTAGTTACAATAAATATTGAAAGTGCCATGTCAGAGACAGAATGTTTAAAGGAATCTATTGATAATACAAAAGAAGATATGTTAAATCTTACTAAAAATGTTGAGCAAGAAGTTTTAGCTATTGAAGAAGAAAAGAAAAGTACAGAAAAAATTAGCGATTATATAAATAAAGTCGATCAGGCAGTAGCAATGATTGTATCAGAGGTTAATAACACTGAAGAAAGCCTGCAAAAGGGAAATGATGTTATGGAAGACCTTTTAAAACAAGTAAAATTCTCTGAAGAATCAGGTAATATAGTTGCTAAAAATATGGATGAGCTTAAGCATTACGCAAGTAAGATGCAAGATATTATGGGACTTATAAGTAATGTTGCTAATCAGACTGGTCTGCTTGCGTTAAATGCATCAATCGAAGCTGCAAGAGCCGGTGATGCAGGTAAGGGTTTTGCAGTTGTTGCAACAGAGATATCACATTTGTCAGCTCAGACTAATGAAGCAACCGGTGATATTTATGCCCTTATTAGTGACATTGTAAAGGCTATTGATGAAGCTAACAAATCAATGCACGATTTATTGGCTAATAGTAACAGACAAAGTGATTATGTTGAGGATACAGCAAAGAATCTTAAAGATATACATAACAACACTCAGGAAATTTTACGAGAGGTTGGTGAACTTAAGGATACAGTTTCAGTTGTTACAAAAGAAACCAGACAGATTGAGAACATTATTGAAAATGTTAATGATACAACTAAGGTTGTAATAGACAGTGCAGATGAAACATTAGAAAGCTGTAATGCCAATATAGAAAGTATTCAAAGAGTTGCTGAAATAATGAGCAGGCTTACAACAGAAGCTAACAAGTTAAAACAACATTAGATAAAAATATAAAAGTCCGCTTTAAAAAAGCGGACTTTTTAATGCTCTTAGCGAGAAAGTATAAGCTTTGTTAATTCAACTGGTTCAACAATCTGACCATCTTTGTATACACGCATGTTACCTGAAGCGATTTCGTCGATTAAGATAACTTCATTGTTGTTGTAACCAAATTCGAACTTAATATCCCAAAGATCAAGACCAATTGACTTTAAGTCGTCAGCAACAATCTTTGTAATCTTTAATGTCTGCTCTTTCATGCTTGCAAACATCTCTGGTGTCATAATGCCTAAAGCTGCAAGACCTTCACCAGTTACAAGTGGATCGCCTAAAGCATCGTTCTTGAATGTACATTCAACATAGCCACCTTCTAAAACAGTACCGTTTTCTATGTACTCTCCATATCTACGGATAAAGCTTCCTGTTGCAACAAGACGGCAGATAACTTCAAGACCATGTCCAAATACTGTAGCTGGAAGAACTTCCATTGTAGCTTCTTCAACATTAGCACCTACATAGTGAGTCTTGATACCGGCTTTCTTTAATAATTCAAAGTAGTGAATAGATGTTTCAAGATTAGCCTTACCAATACCTTCGATTGTTAAACCAACTGAGTTTTCACCTGGATCGAAAACTCCATCTTTTCCTGTACAGTCATCTTTAAACTTCAACATTACATTGCCGTTATCAAGGCTGTATACATCTTTTGTCTTGCCTTCGTAAATTTTCTTCATAATAGCATGTCCCTTCTATAATTCAAAATTGGATTGATAATGTATATCACTATCGACTGTATTTTATCACAAAATATTTTAGACTGCAATTACTGTTGAAAAAAATTTTAAAATTATTTATAATGTCATAGTTGGAGGTATAGTAATGAAGAAAAATAATTATATAGCATTATTACCAATAGGCGTATTTTTAGTAATATATTTAGGCCTTGGAATAGTATTTGAGTACATAATGAAAATAGAAATGGGTTTTTACAATGTACCTATTATAGTTGCATTTCTTGTAGCATTATTAGTAGCATGCATACAAAATACAAAATTAAACTTTGATGAAAAGCTTGAAATAATGGGAAAAGGTATAGGTGATAAAAATATAATCACTATGATTTTAATATTTTTGATTGCAGGTATTTTTGTAGGTGTTGTGGGAAGAGAAAGTGCTAGGAGCGTTGCATACTGTCTTTTATCAATAATTCCTGCAAAATATTCGGTTATAATATTATTTATAGTAAGTTCCTTTGTTGCTTTAGCAATGGGGACATCAGTAGGAACCATAACCCTGATTACACCTATTGCCGTAGCAATATCAGAAGCAACAGGATTTGATGTCCCTCTTTGTGTTGCAACAGTAATTGGTGGAGCAATGTTTGGAGATAATCTTTCATTTATATCAGATACAACTATAGCAGCCTGCAATGGACAAGGATGTAAAATGAAAGATAAATTTGCGGCTAATTTTAAAATTGCATTGCCGGCGGCAATAACGGTGATAATAATATTGTGGGTAAAAGCTTTTGAAAATACAGTAGCAGAAGGTATTAGTTACGAATATAGTCTTGTACAGGTGATTCCATATATATTAGTGCTTGTAGGCGGAATTATAGGAATCAATGTATTTGTAGTACTTATAATAGGTATTGTAAGTGGCTCAATAATTATGTTATGTACACAAAGCGTTACAGCGATGGATTTAGTAGGCAATATGGGAGCAGGTGCTGCAGGAATGTTTGAAACTGCAATGGTAGCAATATTAGTAGCTGCACTTTGTGCACTTATAAATGAGTATGGTGGCTTTAGCGCACTTTTAAATCTTATAAGAAGAGTATTTAAGGGGCAAAAAGCCGGAAAAGTAGGAATGGGACTTTTAGTAGGACTTATGGATATAGCAACAGCAAATAATACAGTTGCAATTGTAATGGCCAATCCAATAGCCAAGGAAATGGCAAAAGAATATGATATAACACCTAAAAATGCAGCATCTATCTTAGATACATTTTCTTGTGTATTTCAAGGCATAATACCATATGGTGCGCAGATGCTAGTAGCTTTATCTGCAGTAAAAGAAATGGGACTAAAAATGTCAGCGTTCGACATAATTCCTAATCTGTATTACCCATATCTGCTTTTAATTAGCACCTTGATAATAATATTTTTTTCAAAAAATAAAAACAAGTAATTGAAGTGTAGAAAAAATAGTGTTATACTCTTTTGTGTAAAATTTGGAGGAATAGATGACAGAAATAAAAGAAAACAAAATGGGCGTTATGCCCGTTAATAAATTATTGTTAAGTATGTCTGTACCAATTATGATTTCTATGTTGGTACAAGCATTATACAATATTGTTGATAGTATATTTGTTGCTAAGATAAGCGAAGAAGCGTTATCTGCTGTATCATATGCATTCCCATTGCAGACTCTGCTTATAGCATTTGGCGGCGGTACAGGCGTTGGTGTTAATGCACTTTTATCAAGAGCATTAGGTGAAAAGGACCATAAGAAAGCTAATGTGATGGCTATGCATGGTGTATTGCTCGCTATAGTTAACTCTATAATATTTCTTATGGTAGGTTTATTTTTAGTAAAGCCTTTCTATTTGAGTCAGACTAATAATGAAACTATTATCAATTATGGTATCGAATATCTTACTATAGTATGCACATTTTCATTTGGTCTGTTCTCACAATTCTTATTTGAAAGACTACTACAGTCTACAGGTAAGACAATCTATACAATGATAACACAGGCAACAGGAGCTATAATAAATATTATTTTAGACCCAATTCTTATCTTTGGTATGTTTGGACTTCCAAAGATGGGAGTTGCGGGAGCGGCTATAGCAACAGTTATTGGACAGGTAGTTGCAGGTGTATTAGGCTTTATAATTAATCAGAAGGTTAATAAAGAAATAAGATTACAGTTAAGGGGCTTTAGACCTTCGAAAAATGTTATTATACAGATATATAAGATTGGTATACCATCCATAATTATGCAGTCGATAGGCTCAATTATGGTGTATGGATTTAATAAGATACTTGGAAGATTTACAGACATAAAAGAAACTGCGGTTGCAGTATTTGGTGTATATTATAAGCTTCAAAGCTTTATATTTATGCCGGTGTTTGGTTTGAATAACGGTATGGTTCCAATAATTGCATACAATTATGGAGCAAGAAAAAAAGACAGAATGTTAAAGACTATGAAGCTTAGTATGCTTTACGCAACAGCGATTATGGTTATAGGGCTTATAGTGTTCCAGCTCTTCCCAGGACCTCTATTTGGTATGTTTGAAGCATCAGAAACAATGCTTTCAATGGGAGAAACAGCACTTAGAATTATAAGTATACATTTCATTTTTGTTGGCTTTAATATAATTGGAACATCTACATTCCAGTCTCTTGGAAATGCAGTATATAGTATGATAATATCAATTTGCCGTCAGCTTTTGGTTTTATTGCCATCAGCCTATATATTATCTCTTACCGGTAATGTAAACAACGTATGGTTTGCATTTCCTATAGCAGAAGTGGTGGCATGTGTTCTTACTATAGTATTTATGATAGTTATGAATAAAAAAATATTCAGTAAAATTTAATCGAAAGGGAGAAACTCATGCAAAGAGAAAAATTAGGAACCAGATTGGGTTTTATTTTGCTTAGCGCAGGCTGTGCAATTGGTATAGGAAATGTGTGGAAGTTCCCTTGGATGGTAGGTCAAAATGGTGGTGCAATATTTGTTCTAATATATTTTGCATTTCTTGCATTGTTAGGTATACCAGTACTTGTGATGGAATTTTCACTTGGACGAGCCAGTCAGAAAAGTCCTGTAAAGCTATATCAACAGCTTGAAAAACCAGGAACAAAATGGCATTGGCATGGATATTTGGCACTCGCAGGTAACTACCTTCTTATGATGTTTTACACAACAGTTGCAGCATGGATGATACAATATGTAGGAATCACTGCAAAGGGAGATTTTGTAGGAGCAGATGCAAATAAAGTAGCAAACATATTTACAAATGTAAAAAGTAACACTATAATGATGAGCATATTTGTAATATTAACTGTAATAGTTGGTTTTGCAGTATGTGCAATTGGTCTTCAAAAAGGTTTGGAGCGAATTACTAAAGTAATGATGCTTGCCTTACTTGGATTGATTGTAATTCTTGCTGTAAATAGCATATTCTTAGATGGCGCAAAGGAAGGACTTAAATTCTATTTATTGCCAAATGTTGATGCGATGAAGGAAATTGGAGTCGTTAAGGTTATAGTATCAGCGATGAATCAGGCTTTCTTTACATTAAGTCTTGGTATAGGTTCAATGGCTATATTTGGAAGCTATCTTGATAAAGACAGAGCTTTGCTTGGAGAGGCAGTAAATGTAGCAGTACTTGATACATTTGTGGCAGTAACCTCAGGACTTATAATATTCCCTGCATGTTCAAGCTTTGGTGTAGATGTAACAGCAGGACCGGATTTAATATTTAAGACATTACCGCCGGTATTTAACAGCCTTGCAGGCGGAAGAATATGGGGCACACTGTTTTTTGTATTTATGACATTTGCGGCACTTTCAACAGTATTTGCCGTATTTGAAAATATAATATCCTGCTTTATGGATTTGACAGGTTGGTCTCGTAAAAAGACCTGCTTAATTAATGCGGTTATAATGTCAGTGCTTGCATTGCCTTGTGTACTTGGCTTTAGCACACTTGACTTTATAAAGCCTTTTGGTGAAGGCTCAAATATAATGGACTTGGAAGACTTTATTGTAAGCAACATAATGCTTCCACTTGGCTCACTTATATTTATACTTTTCTGTGTAAATAAAAAGTACGGCTGGGGCTTTGAAAACTTCCTAAACGAAGCAAATCAGGGTAAAGGCTTGAAAGTTCAAAAATGGATGAAAGGTTATATGACATATATCCTTCCACTCATGGTTTTAACAATATTAGTCATTGGACTAATAGATTATTTTAATTAACTCAATCACAAAAGGAGATGTGAAAAAATGAAACAAGATATGATAGTTATTCTTGATTTAGGCAGCACAGAAAATACAGTGCTTGCAAGACAGATTCGTGACTTAGGTGTGTATAGTGAGATACATCCACATGACATCACAGTTGATGAATTAAAGGCGCTTAATAACGTTAAGGGCATTATTTTAAACGGTGGCGAAAACCGTGTAGTAGATGGTGTGGCAATTGATGTAAATCCTGAAATTTACACATGCGGTTACCCTGTAATTTCAATTGATCATCCTGTTTCAAAATGCGCAAAGCAGTACGCAAGTGCTCCAACAGAGGACGAAATCAAAGCATTTTTATTTGATGAATGCAAGGCAGAAGCTAACTGGAATATGAAGAATTTCATTGAAGATCAAGTAGAAATCGTTCGTCGTCAGGTAGGCGACAAGAAAGTACTTTTAGCACTTTCAGGCGGTGTTGACTCATCAGTAGTTGCAGCTCTTTTATTAAAGGCAATTGGCAACCAGTTAACCTGCGTACATGTTAACCACGGTCTTATGAGAAAAAATGAATCAGAAAATGTAGTAGAAGTATTTAAGAATCAATTAAATGCTAACTTAATCTATGTTGATGCAACAGACCGTTTCTTAGGTAAGCTTGAAAATGTAGCAGACCCAGAACAAAAGAGAAAAATCATTGGTGCTGAATTCATCCGCGTATTCGAAGAAGAAGCAAGAAAGCTTGAAGGAATAGAATTCCTTGGTCAGGGAACAATCTACCCAGACATCATCGAAAGTGGTACAAAGACAGCAAAATGCGTAAAATCACATCACAACGTAGGTGGTCTTCCAGAAGACCTTCAATTTGCCCTTGTAGAACCATTAGCACAGCTCTTCAAAGATGAAGTACGTGCCTGTGGCGTAGAGCTTGGCCTCCCAGCAGAAATGGTATATCGTCAACCATTCCCTGGCCCAGGACTTGGCGTACGTTGCCTCGGCGCAATCACAAGAGACAGACTTGAAGCCCTTCGCGAATCAGACGCAATCCTTCGTGAAGAATTTGCAAAAGCAGGCCTCGACAAGAAAGTATGGCAGTACTTCACAGTAGTACCAGACTTCAAGGCAGTTGGCGTTCGCGATAATGCTAGAAGTATGGGATATATGGTTGTAATCAGAGCAGTTAACACAATTGATGCAATGACAGCAACAATCGAAAGATTAGATTATGACTTCTTGGAAAAGGTTGTAGATAGAATCACAGCAGAAGTTCCAAGCGTAAATAGAGTATGCTACGAGTTAACAAAGAAACCTGTGGCGACTATAGAGTTTGAATAATACCCACAACACCACAAATGACATATTTTTGTCATTTGTGGTGTTTTTTCTTTTTCAATATTATTAATTATTCCACCAATCCTTCATGTATGCAATGAATCGCTTTTTTGTTTCTACATTTGTTGAGTTTAAGTGTTCAACAATTTCAAATAGTTCAGGTTCATTTTTTGCTTCAATAATATATCTTGTAGGCTTGGGATTATCGGTTTCGCCAAGCAAATATTCAGCTGAAGTAGATAAGACATCAGCCATAGTATATATGACATGTAAAGAGGGGACTCTCTGACCAGATTCATATCTTAAATATGCTGGTTGAGACATATTCATACGTTTGGCAGCTTCTTGTTTGGTTATGCCAAGTTTTTTTCTACATTCTATTAAACGATTGATATCAAGAGATGTTGTTTCCATAAAAATCCTTTCAAATTGTAAAATATATCTTGATTATACCATTGGAATAGTGTAATATTCAAGTATACCATTGGTATATGAAAGGAGAGCATGTTATGGGAACAAATTATTATTTTATGTGTAGAGATAAGGATTTAGTACACGAGAATTTTATTGTTAAGAATGACCAAAGTATTGAATGTAGGGAATATGAGCTTGTTGAAGCGCCTTATTTGGGATATGAGATACACCTTAATAAGTTAAGTATGGGTTGGCGGCCATTGTTCCAAAGACATAAAGTTTTTAATACATTTAATGAATTGAAAAATTTTTATTTTGCAAATGAGGATAAACTTGAGATTTATGATGAGTATGGTAGAGTTTTTACATGGGACGAATATTTTAAGAAGGTGCATAGTCACAGTTTAAGAGAAAGAGTACCTCGAAAATGGGTATATGAGCCAGATGAAATATTTGGTGATGAAAGACCTACATTACATACCAAAAGTTGTTTGGAAGAAGAGGCTGAGTTATTTATTCCATATGATCATGTTTTGTATGATAAAAGTGAACGTGAAGCTAAAAAACGTTTTGGAGTATGTGAAAGATTCAATGTTCATGTGAAATACTGGAATGATCCAGATTATTTGTTTGATTGGACTGAAGGCGAATTTTGTTAATGCATAAAGGAGTGAGCATATGGGATATACAACAAAATTTAAAGGGAATTTAACGATTACACCACCACCTTCTGGAAAAATCGTTGAATGTGTAAAAAATATATCAAAAACAAGACATGATGATAAAAAATATCCTGGTATATGGTGTCAATGGATAGTTAGTGATGATGGTAAATTAGAATGGAATGGTGGAGAAAAATTTTACAATTATGTTGAGTGGCTGCAATATTTGGTTGATAATATATTTATACCATCTGGATACGTACTTTCTGGGAGGGTAAGATACTGTGGAGAGCGTTTTGACGATGTAGGTGTGATATATGTAAAGGATAATATTATCAAGAATGTTTGTGGTATTTGTGACGTTTCGGATGATGAGATTATAATTAGTGCTACTATGAATGATAATGGTAATGTAACTGTCGAAATACTATCATAGCAAAAATAACCGTTTTACTATACATATCCATATAGTAAAACGGTAAATATCAGATTTACATTATTATTTTGTCTCTATAGCACCTTTTCGTATCTCGCTAGGCGAGCATCCTAATAACTTCTTCGTTACATTACAAAAATAATTACCATTATCAAAACCAGAGAACTGTGCGATTTCGCTTATTGATAGATTTGTAGTAAGCAATAGTTTGCGCCCGTGTTCGACTCGTATATAGTTAAGATATTCAGAATAAGTTACACCAGTGGCTTGTTTGAATATTCGCGAAAAGTGTGAAGAGGACAATCCTACATGTTTTGCAGTTTCTAATAGGGACGGGTCTTTTAAATAATTACGTTCTATATAATCCATAGCAGATAGAATGGAGTTGTCGGTTTCAGATAATTCAACATCTTTAGGATTAATTGGAAGGTGGTGACGTATCACAGTCATAATCAAATTATGTAACATACCAGAAAGAATTAATTCGGACTCGTTGCTGTAATGTTCATATTCATAAAGCATATCACAATAAATATGATACAGCCTATTTTGGATTTCAGGAGTGAAATTATATACAGGATAGCTGTATAATTCATCAAAAGTATCTCTGCCTATTACTTTAATTAAAGGCTCTAGAACTACATCTGTAAATTTTAATACAAAGCGCTCGTAAGGTGTATTATCTACAAATGAGGTTTTGTGGTAGACATTTTTCATAGTAATTCCAATACTTCCACCATGTAAAAAAGCAATCATATTTGGCATAATAAATTTGCGGTTTCCGCTAACCGTATAGCTCATACCATAATAATCTCTATAAATTTCAAGTTGAGACATTTCATAGTCAGAAGGCTTACATTTGCGATCAATATAGAAATTGTAGCCTGGTTTTAATGGAAGTGGCATATCCTTAATCCTCCTTAATAGCTTTTTATTAATTATAGCATAAAATTATAGATAGTGAAGATTTATGACAAAAATTTAAATGAAACTATAAAAGTTTGTGTGTTACATTCTGTATAAATAGTGTTTTAAAGGAGGATGTTTATGGGAAATCGTGCAATTGCAACAATAAGTAAAAAAGGTGTCATCTTGTTAGTGGTGCAAGTGATTATGGCTATTGTAATGAATATATCAGTTATTATTGGAACTGGAATGGTAGCAAGGTTAATTGATGAATTAATTCAAGATGGTCAGGTTCAATTTGATGATATGTTAGTTCCTATATTTGTGTGCGTGCTTGTAGGAGTAGTTACAGCATATTATAAACGTTATCTGGCAGGGGTGTATAGTATTTTAGTTACAGAAAAATTAAACGATTATGCAGTGGAGAAGCTTGTCAGAATAAAATATGATTTTTATGGAAAAGAAGGTTCGGGAAAGATTATTACAAAATTGATATCGGATATAGGTGAGGTAGAAAAATATTATGAAGCTACACTCCCGGATTTGATAAATAATGGCATATCTATTGTGCTTGTTATGCTTTATGTGGCAACACAGAATACGTTATTATTGTTGATATCATTAGCTATATATCCCATTGTACTTGTAATTACATATTTCTGGGGAAAGAAGCTAAAAGTTCTAGCTAATAAAAGACGAGGAAAAATTGATGTTATGGTGGAACGCATCACGGATAGCATTGAGGGAATTGAAGTAATAAGAAGCTATAATCTTTATAGTAGATTTGTTTCCTATATTCAGGAAGCTATAGATGATATTCTTGAAAATGAATACGTCAGAGCATGGATTACACACTTTTCTCAGACACTTAATAGATTGTTGTTTTGGATACCCAATATGGTGTGCCCGTGTGTAGCTATGTATTTGGTTATTCAAGGAAAAATGACGATTGGCGGTATGACTGCTTATATTGTACTTATGCATAAGATTATGGGTGGAATTAAGATGCTACCGTTTATGTTAAATGAGTTTAGAGAGCGACGCATATCTATTGAGAGAGTTGATGGCATATTGGACGGCCCTGAAGAAAATGTAGCAGTTTCTGCAGAAAGCAAAGATGCTTGTAAGGAATGTTCTGTGGCAATTGAATTTAAAAATGTATCATTTACTTATAGTGAAAATGGCAAAAAAGTTCTTGATAATATGTCCTTTGCAATAGATTCGGGTAAAACAGTAGCGTTTGTGGGAGAGTCTGGTAATGGTAAAACCACGATATTTAAACTGTTGTGTGGCTTTTATGAGAAGAATGAAGGTGATATTTTAATTCACGGTAAAAGCATTAAAGAGATTGGAATAGAAGAGTTGAGAGATAAAATTGCGATAGTAGAACAACATCCATTTCTGTTTGAAGGAACAATATTTGACAATATTGCAGTTGGCGCGAAAAATGCGTCAAAGGTGCAGATTGAAGAGGCGGCAAAGCTTGCTGGAGTGCATGAGTTTGTTATGAAGCTTCCAAATGGATATAATACAGTTGTTGGCGAAAATGGGACAGGCTTATCAGGAGGAGAAAAGCAAAGAATAACCATAGCTAGAGCACTGCTAAAGGAAGCACCCATTCTTTTACTAGATGAACCAACTGCATCAGTTGATATATATGCTGAGAAGATTATACAAGAAACTATTGAAAAGCTTAAAGGGAAAAGGACCATATTAATTATTGCACACAGACTTTCTACAATTAGAGATGTGGATTCTGTTATGGTTGTGAAAGGTGGTGTTATAAATGGCTGATAAAAAAGTTGGCTCATGGAAGATATTTGTGAGATTTTTAAAAATTATGGGAAAACCATTACCATTGTTTTTATTTGCTATGATTATTCATATGGTAGGTGATAATCTATTTAACGTGACATTATCATTATTTGTGAAAAATATGGTAGATATGGCGCAGACCGGGAATAACGAGAGGTTTGTGGACGTTTTGTTATGGACAATTTTAGCTGGTGTTGTTTTTCTTATGATATTTTTTGTATTTGGTGCAATTTATGATATTGAGGCTAAGCGTGGCAATGCTAAGGTTCAGAAACTGGTTGTTGAAAAGGCATTACGAATGCCTATGGAATACTATGATAATCATCATAGCGGTGAAATTGTTTCAAAGCTTTTAAATGATGCTGACGTAGCAAGTCAGATATTTACGTCAAGATTAAGAAGAGTTACCACACCGATAATGTCAGTTGTTGTATACTTCATACCTATGGTTATAATGAATTATCGTCTTGCATTGTGCTTACTCGGAGTAAATATTGTATCATTGATAGTTAATTCAAGATATTTAGAGCCAATGAAAAAGTCTGGTAAGAGTATATCAGAGAAGAAAAAGGAATTGACAAAAAGCATATCAACCATTGTTTCAGGAATTAGTAATATAAAAATGTATCAAGGATTTAGATTACTTACGAAACGTTTTAAAAGCGACTCAAAAGAGTATTCATATACTAGAAAAAAGGCTATTAAATTGAGCTCTATGTTGGTGGGAATTAATACATTTTTTGATATGATATGTGCCCTTGTATTTTTAATTCTTGCAATATATTTTGTGGATAATGGAATGGCATCATTAAGCAGTGTGGCGGCGATTTATACATTGTATGGTTCTTTTAGTTATAACTTTCTTGAATTGGGTAAATATTTGCCAGAGCTTATGAACTGTATCGCTAGGGCACAGATAGTCTTTGCATATTTGGATTCAGAGGAAGAAAAAGGTATTATGGAGTCTGAGTTTTCAGTAGTTGAAGAGGAAACTACTAAATACGAATCAGCTGTAGAGCTAATTAACGTGAAATTTGGATATGAAGTGTCCCAAAGAAATAATTTCATATATGACAACACTAGTATTACAATTCCATATGGTTCAAGCACCGCAGTTGTAGGTAAATCAGGCTGTGGAAAAAGTACAATGTTTAAGTTGTTACTTGGATTCTATAAGCCAAAATGCGGAGAGATTAAAGTGCTAGGAAAAACGCAAACAGATGAAACTCTATTTGGGATTAGAAATCAATTTGCTTATGTACCTCAGAATCCATATTTATTTGGCATTTCAGTTATGGAAAATATAAGGCTTGGAAATATATCTGCAACAGATGAACAGGTCATAGAGGCGGCTAAGAATGCAAATGCGCATAATTTTATTATGAACCTGCCAAATGGATATAATACGGTATTAGAAAGCGGAGGTAATAATTTATCTGGTGGAGAACGCCAAAGAATAGCTATAGCAAGAGCATTTGTTAGAAATGCATCGATTCTTCTTATGGATGAAGCAACGGCTTCTCTTGATAATGAGAATGACATTTTGATTCAGGATGCAGTAAAGAGAATTGTCAAGAACAGTACAGCGCTTGTTATCGCTCATAGACCGGATACAATTGCGGCTTGTGATAATGTAATTAAAATTTAATATAATGGTCAAAATGGTCCTACAGATATTCTGTAGGATTGTTTTGTATTTGTTTCATTGAAAATAGATGTAGTGTGTGGTATTCTAGATATAGTAAAGTTAAAACAGAGTGGGAAGGCAAAAGATAGTATGTTAGAAGTAAAATTTTATGATTCAGTGAACGATTCGTTGTTAAAGTTTGCAGTAATTATTTCACAGAGTAATGGCAAATGGGTATTTTGCAAGCATAAAGAGAGGGATACATATGAAGTTCCGGGTGGGCATCGTGAAACCGGTGAGGATATTTTAGAGACTGCGAAAAGAGAACTACGGGAAGAGACCGGTGCTGTTAAGTTTGATATTAAGCCCGTGTGCGTATATTCTGTGATAGGTAAGACAAGTGTTAATGAGACAGGAGAGGAATCTTTTGGATTATTATGTTTTGCAGAAATAGAGGAGTTTTCGGGAAAATTAGAAAGTGAAATAGAGAAAGTTGAGCTTATGGATGAGTTGCCAGAAGAGTGGACATATCCGTTGATACAGCCGAAGCTGATTGAAAGGTATCTGGAAGAAAGGAGACTTTAAATGTCAAAAGGACTAGTTTATATACTTACAAACCCTTGTCTTGATGGATGGGTAAAAATAGGCATGACAGAACGTAATGATATTGAAAGAAGATTGCAGGAACTAAATGCTCCGACAAATATACCACTTTCATATCGTTGCTATGCAGTGTATGAGGTTGAAAATCCACTTGAAGTTGAGAAAAGAATACATAGTATTATAGATAGAGTGGATAATTCGTTGCATGCAAGAGAGCAACTTAATAATGGAAGAATAAGAGAAAGAGAGTTTTTTAAGATTTCACCGGAAACGGCATATGGGATTTTTAAAGATATTGCTCTTTTGAGAGGTGATATAAATGCACTAAAATTATATACTCCAACATTTGAACAGTCTCAAGAGCAAGAAATTGCTGAAAGAAGAAATAAACGTTCAAATAATTCTTTTAAATTATTAAATATACAAATTGGAGAGGAGATAGCATTTTTATATGATGATACGATTGTTGCAAAAGTAATAAGTGATAAGAATCAGATAGAGTACGAAGGTAACACATATTCGGTCACAGCATTGGCATGTAAGCTTTTGATTGAAAAATATAATTGGTCTGAGAATCTACATGTTAATGGTTGGATGTACTTTACAAAGGATGGAATATCTTTAAGTGATTTACGTGATAGCATTGAGAATATGGAAGTGGATGGCGATTGAAATGCGTGACAACAAAATGACAATACATTTACTCTGAATTCGCCTACCGTAGAAAAAGTTTTGCATATACCTGAAAAATAAGAAAAATTTCTTAGTGAATTAGAAAGCTCCAAGAGTGCTATTTTTAAGCAATCTTAGAGCTTTTATAATACTTATAATAATGCAATTATGCTTTGGTAGCTTCCTCAAGTGTTTTGAGTTCATCAAAGGTTCCATTAACTTTTTGAGAAAACTTTTCAAGACTTTCAAATGCAAAATTTATGGTCTCTTCACAGGTATGAGTTCCAGCTGATACTTCTTCAGAAGAAGTCGATAAAAGGGAAATGCTTTCAACAATTTCTTTGTTGGCATCAAGAACACTTTTGATATCGTGGGTTATTTTTTCAACATCGGCCTGTAGGGCTAGCATACCCTGGCCAGTTTTGGTAAAGCTTGTGTTTACCTCATCGACTATCTTTCGCTGTTTAGCAATACTTTCAGCAGATTCTTTAATTTCATTTTGAGTATTGCTTGTTACGGTTGTTAATTCAACAATGATTGCAGTAATTTTTTCTGTGGATATTCTGGTTTCTTCAGCAAGATTACGGATTTCATCGGCTACTACAGCAAATCCTCTGCCCGCTTCACCTGCTCTTGCAGCTTCAATGGAAGCGTTTAATGCAAGCAGATTGGTTTGAGATGAAATATTTTCAATTGCCTGAGTTATGCCGGATACCTTTTGGACATTTTCAACCAATTGGTCAATGGTTTCTGAAATTCGTATAATATTTTGGTCGACTATATCAGAGTGATTTTGTAAGTTGTCTGCAATAAGTCGTCCATCATCAACTGTTGATTTTAATTTGTCAGCAGTATCTGAGGCGTTCATCGAAAGCTCGGTTGCGTTGATTAAACGTTCTTGAATGTGGGTTGTCATATCTGCCTGACGGTTAACTGCATCTGCAGTATTTTCAGAACTTTTGGCAATGTCCTGCATAGCATTGTCGGCAGAACCCATAGCTATATCAATGTCTTTTAAAATGTCAACTACATCTCTAAAATCAGTATCCAGTTTTTCAACAATCTCTTCTACAACATTAGCGACCTCAGCACGGTGAGCTGCCTCTTTCTCAATAACTGCGCGGTCTTCTTTACTAAAATCAATTAGTAAGAGAATAGTTATATAGGCACCAAAGATTCCTACTATTAATCCGGCGCAGATAAGTATTCCATAGTTAAACAGTTCCATATTTCCGTCGTTAAATAATACAATACACTTAATTGCGCAGATTATTAATGAGATTATGCATTCGATTCCGGTAAGTATTGAATTAAGGTAAATCATAAATCCGATTAGGGCTGGAAAGGCCATTGTCATAACAACAACACCGTTGCCGTATATTAAAAATGCAAATGTTATCAAATAGGAAAATGCATAAATAAGCATACATTTTTTCTGGGCTGCAAATATTTTAAATGAAATGACAGATAAAATAATCATTGCGGCATACAAAATGCAACGCATAACCAAACCTGCGGACATACCGAATTTATTAATATTAATTAACTCAACAATTATATAAACGAAATAACTAACGGATAAAATAAGTCCCATAATTAGGTTGGCACGGCGGTATTGTTCTGGTGTCAGTGCATGCTCTTTAATAAATCTATTCATAAAATCATCTCCTAGTAGTGTATTAGTATAATTATACCAATTTGTTAATATTTTGTCAATGCAAACGGCTTTTATACAATTGGTATAAATAAAGGATAAATCGTTTTATTTTGGGAATATTAGTAAGGAATTTTAAAGAATGGAGCTATGGTTATGGTAATAATTAACGGTAAGATTTTTACGATGGAGAGTGAGCTTATAGAGTGTGGATATGTACGTATAAAAGGCAAGCTGATTGAAAAAGTAGGAGATATGAGAGAGTATAAAGAAGTAAGAAATGATGAAGTAATAGATGTGCAGGGAGCTTGGGTTTTACCGGGCTTGATTGAAGCTCACGCACATATAGGAATTGCGGAAGAAAAGTGGGGAACAATAGGTGATGACAGTAATGAGCAAACTATGCCGGTTACGTCATCATTGAGAGCCATTGATGCTATTAATCCTATGGATGCTGCATTTCATAATGCTATAGAGGCTGGTATTACATCAGTTATGGTGGGTCCTGGAAGCGCTAATGTAGTGGGTGGGCAGTTTGTATTTATGAAAACTCAGGGAAGATGTGTTGATAATATGATTGTAAAAAATCCGGCTGCAATGAAGGTAGCATTTGGTGAAAATCCTAAGACAACCTATGGTAATAATGGTCAGTATCCGTCAACTAGAATGGCTATTGCGGCAAGTCTTAGAAGGACTTTGAGTGATGCAATGCAATACAAAAAAGATAAGGAAAATGGAAAGATAGAAAAAATAGATTTGGAAATGGAGCCTTGGATTGCTGTCTTAAATAAAGAAATTCCAATGAAAGCTCATGCACATAGGGCAGATGATATTCTTACTGCAATAAGGATTGCAAAAGAGTTTGACGTTGATATTACAATAGATCATGGAACAGAAAGTCATCTTATAGTAGATGAAATAAAGGAATCAGGATTTCCTGTTATTTCAGGAACAGCGCTGACTTCAAGATCAAAGCTTGAGGTACAGAATATGGATTTTAAAAGCAATAAAATATTAGATGAAGCGGGCGTACTTTTCGCCATTACAACGGATCATCCTGTTGCGTTAATTCAATATTTGCCACTATGTGCAGGAATTGCAGTAAAATATGGGTTGCCATTGGACGCTGGATTAAAGGCTATTACTATTAATCCGGCTGTGATTTGTAGGGTTGACCACAGAGTGGGTAGCCTTAAAGAAGGAAAAGATGCTGATATTGCTATATTTTCATCTAATCCTTTGGAGGTGTTTACACAAACATTATACACTATCATAGATGGTCAGATAGTATACAAAAAGGAATAATTAAATTTAAAGGGAGCAGCGATGCTCCCTTATAAATTAATGCTTAAAGTGGCTTTTCTGATTTATCAAATGATGGATTGATATGATAGAAGTTTTTGCAGTCCAGCTTTTGTTTTGTCATTTCTAAAGCTTCTCCAAAGCGTTGGAAATGGACAATTTCACGAGCTCGTAGGAATTTAAGTGGTGCTATAACATCTGGGTCATCAATTACTCGAAGTAAGTTGTCGTATACAGTTCTTGCCTTTTGTTCCGCTGCCAGATTTTCAAATAAATCTGTGATAGCATCTCCCTTAGATTGAAATTCTATTGAGGTAAAAGGAAGACCAGCGGCAGCCTGAGGCCATATACCTTTTGTGTGATCAATATAGTAGGCATCAAAGCCTGCTTTTTTAACGTCTTCCTCTGATAGATTTCTGGTTAACTGGTATACCATGGCACATATGATTTCCATATGATTTAATTCTTCCGTGCCAATGTCTGTTAATAGACCACCAACCTTTTTGACAGGCATAGAGTAGCGCTGAGATAAATAACGCATACTTGCAGATAATTCACCGTCAGGACCGCCGTATTGACTCATAATAAGTCGTGCAATATCAGGGTTGGTGTTTTTGATTTTGACTGGAAATTGTAGTCTTTTTTCGTAAGCAAACATTATATACACGCTCCTTCCCAAGGCATTGGTCCTTCTGACCAGCCATATAGATTTTTATCACAGTCCACTGTTGCCATAGATGTTTGTGTTAACGGATAAAACTTTTCGGCAAACTGTGATAATAAAGAAAGACGCTGTTCTAATAATTGATAGAATAGAGCGAGTCCATTAGGACAGTCGGGATGTGTATCCAAATAAAGAGTCAGGTCATTGAGGGCAAAACTTATAGCAGTAAGGCTGCTCATCATTTCTTCGCGGTTTTTTTGTGACATATTGGATACACTACTATTAGTTTTTTGATTGCACATCTTAATTGGTGCTTTAAAAAATGGTAAATTTAAACATGGAAATATTGTCCCTTCCTCTAATGCAGTAAGCAAATCGTATGGCTCACACCAGTCCTGTTTAGGAACGGTAGCCATGGCTAAATGTTCATCGCACACCATATAATACCTCCTTAAGGCTTTGTTTTTGTTACAAAAATATTTTTCTCAAAATCAAGGGAAAATAATAGGGTATATCTTGGGAAATGTTAAAAAGGTAAAATTTTTCTTGACAATTAATGTGTATAGGTGTATATATATAATATACACACTCAAACGTTTGAAAAAAGAAAGGTAACCTTATGAATATTATTATTAGTAACACGAGTAGCGTCCCAATTTATGAACAGATTGAAAAGCAAATCAAGGATATGATTGTATCAGGCGCGTTAGCAGAGGGCGATATGCTTCCGTCTATGCGTTTTTTGGCAAAGGAGCTTCGCATAAGCCTTATAACAACTAAGCGTGCCTACGAAGAATTAGAGCGTGATGGTTTTATCGAAACCCGTGTTGGTATAGGCTGTTTTGTTAAGGCAAAGAATCAGGGCTTTATTCGTGAAAAGATTATGTGTGAGATTGAAGAATGCTTTGAAAAAGCGGTGGACAGAGCTAAGGTGTGTGATGTTCCATTAGAAGAACTTACACAGATTTTGTCTATTATATATGAGGAAAAGAAAAGTTAAAAGTAATAACTTGCCATTAGAACTCGTAAAAAGGAGGAAATATGACTTGCTGACGCAAGTCAATTAGAAATATGTGTCGGAGCCACATATTTCGTGATGCGACAACCGAAATCGTCTACACGAATTTCGCTTGCGCATTCTACGCTACGCTTCGAGAAAGAAGGATATTATGTCATTAGATTATAGTGTGGAAAATGCAATTGAAATTAAAGAACTTAATAAAAGCTACAAGGGCTTTAGTCTAAAAGATGTCAGCTTTAATGTGCCAAGTGGCTGTGTTACCGGATTTATCGGACAAAATGGTGCAGGTAAGTCGACAACTATCAAGGCCATTTTAAATATGCTTAAAAGGGATAGTGGAGACATCAAAGTGTTTGGTGCCGACAATATTGAAAATGAATTTGATATAAAGGAAAATATCGGAGTTGTATTTGATGATATCGGATTTCATCCAAATCTTAAGCCCAAGCATATTGATAAGATTTTAAAGGGTATGTACAAGAACTGGGATTCAAAGGTATTTTTTGAATATCTTGAAAAGCTTGATTTGCCTCTTAAAAAGAAGGTAGGACAATATTCAAGAGGTATGCAGATGAAACTTCAGATAGCGACAGCTCTTTCGCATCATGCGAAGCTTCTTATAATGGACGAGCCAACAGGTGGTCTTGATCCTATTGTAAGAAATGAAATATTGGATATATTTATGGAGTTTATTCAGGACAGCGAGCACACAGTTTTTCTTTCGTCACATATTATAACTGACTTAGAAAGAATTGCAGACCATATAGTGTTTATACATAAGGGCAAGGTTTTACTAGCAGAAGAAAAGGATATTATTGCAGAGCGTCATGGCATTTTAAAATGCAGTAAAGAGCAGTTTGAAAATGTTGATAAGGCAGATGTAATCGGCTATAGAAGGTCTTCGTTTGGCATTGAAGTCTTGGTAGGTGACAGAGAAAAATGTGCTATGAAATATAAGGAAATGCTTTGCGAGAAGACTACTCTTGAAGAAATTATGTTGTTCTACGTGAATAATAGTAAAGAGTAAGGAGGGCGCTTATGTTAGGATTACTATATAAGGACTTTTTACTTGTAAGAAAAAATATTTTGTTTGGTATTTTGTCCATAGTGGCAGCAGAGGCTTTTGCCATAATATTTATACTTGGTATGAATGTTGGTAATTTCCAGTCAATAAAAGAATTAAGTGATATATATGATATGTTTTTTAAAGGTAGCATTTATTCATTTTGTATCGGAAGTGTTTCTGTTGCTATGACAAGCTTTTCGTCTATCGAAAAGGACGAGAAGGCAGAGTGGTATAAGGTGCTTTATGCTTCGCCTGTAAATGCGTTTAAGGAAGTGGCATCTAGATACGTAATAGCATTTGTGATTAATACTATTATGTGCATTTGGGTTGCAATATTACTTCCACTTGTGTATAAAGCCGGAGATGTAAACTGTGGATGGGAAGAACTTAAAATTGTAGCATATTGTTGGATAATCGGAATGTGCGTGATTATGATAAGATTGCCTATTGATATTATATTTTCTGCAAAGATAAGCGTGTTAATATCCTGTAGTACTATGTTTGTGATAATGGTAGCTTTGATGGCTTGGATTTTTAAAGAAGAAGTTGATGTTGTATTTGCAAAAATGGCAGAGTGGATGGATAAGGTATATGATTATAGGGTGCTTGTGGTAGCACTTATTGCGATAATATCATTTTCTGTTTCGTATTTTGTAAAGAAAAATAGGAGGTGGGCATAAATGAAAGGATTGCTTTATAAGGATTTTGTAAATGGAAAATCATATATTGCTATTGTGGCATTTTATCTTGTTTACGTGGGAAGCATGATAAGTGCTTTGTCCTATGAATTTGCTAATGAAAAGGATATTATGAAGCAGATAGAACTTTTGTCAGACACATTTCCTATGATGGTAGCGTGTGTATTTGTGGCATGTATTATTCCTATGTCAATGGGTACGGTACTTTGTACTATGGATAACAAAACTAAATGGACTAGCTACGCGACAGCACTTCCAGGTGGCTATAAGTTTGTGGTATTAGAAAAGTATGTCGTTGTTATGCTGAGCCACATTTTGGCTATTGTGGCAAGTCTTATTACTATATTTGCAATTAAAAACAGCTTTGTCCTTGACATAGAAGGCTTTAAAATGGATATGGATGTATTTATAATGCTTACACTTGTTATGGTAGGTATTTCGCTTGTTGCAAATTCAATGTTTTTGCCATTTATAACAAGGGATAAAGGCGGCTTTATAAATGTATTATTTGTAGTTATATTAGTTGTTGCGGCATATGCAGGCTTTGCATATATGGCATTAGGCGATGTATCATTTTTTCAGCAGAAAAATCTTATACAAAAGATATTTATGTGGGTTGCTGATAATGAGAAGAAGCTTTGGACTATAAGTATAGGCTTGACGATTGTAGGCGTTGTGAGCCAGATAGTATCGTATGTGATTACTAAAAAGACTTATTTAAAATATACATAGAATGAAAGGAAATGTCTTATGGCATTTCCTTTTTTGTGAATTTATGTTATTCTAAATACAGATGTAATAATGAGGTGAATGATATGCTACTAGAAGATATCAAAAAATATTGCCTTGGCAAACATAAAGCATACGAAGAATGCCCATTTGGCGATATTCCAATATGCTATAAATTAAATGGTAAAATATTTGCACAAATATATCCTTATGAAGTGGATTATAAGATTACATTAAAATGTACAGCAGATGCAGGGCAATTTTACCGTATGGCATATCCTGATAAGGTGGTAAGAGGATATCATTGTCCGCCTGTGCAACAGCCATATTGGAATACGATTTATCTTAATGATTTTCCGGATGATGAGCTATTTAATATGATAGACCATGCGTATGATACGGTGCTTAGTAGCTTTAGTAAGAAAGTGCAAAAACAGATTTTGGAGGATGACTAATGAACATTTTAGTAATTGGAGGCACGAAATTTTTTGGTATACCAATGGTTAATAAGCTTTTAGAATATGGACATAATGTAACTATTGCTACCCGTGGAAATGCTAAGGATTCATTTGGAGACAGGGTGAGAAGAATAGTTTTAGATAGAACTAAGGAAGAAAGCATAAGGGAAGCTTTAAGTGGCACTCATTATGATGTGGTAATTGATAAAATTGCATATTGTTCTAATGATATTAAGTATGTAATGGATGTTATAGATTGCGATAAGTATATTTATATGTCAACTACAGCGGTATACAATCCAAAGCGAATTAACACGGTTGAAGAAGATTTTGACGGTGCAGAAGGTGAGTTTATATGGTGTAATAGAAAAGATTTTCCGTATGATAAGATTAAGCGCCATGCAGAGTATGCATTGTGGCAGCAGTATCCTAATAAGAATTGGGTGGCAGTAAGGTATCCATTTGTTATTGGCAAGGATGATTACACTAAGCGTATGTTGTTTTATGTTGAGCATACAATGAAATCAATACCGATGAATATTGATGATTTGGATTGTCAGATGAGTTACATTCGCTCAGATGAAGCAGGGGAATTTATAGCATTTTTAGTGGATAAGGATTTTACCGGTGCGATTAATGGTGCTTCTTTTGGAACAATATCATTAAGAGAAATTATAGAGTATGTAGAAAATAAAACGGGAACTAAAGCTATAATTGATACAACAGGTGAGACTGCGCCATACAACGGTGAGCCTGAATATAGTATTTGTACTGATAAGGCGAAAACTTTAGGATTTACATTTGCTAATTTAAAGGATTATATATTTGAGCTTTTAGATTATTATATTCAGATGGTTGGAGATACATTATGATTAGAGAAGCAAATAAAAATGATTTAGATGAAATATTGAATTTATATCTTTTTCTTCACGAAACAGATATTCCAAAAGACTGCGAACAATTAAGGAGAACATGGGATGGCATTGTTAATGATGAAAATCACCATCTTATCGTTTGTGAGATTGAAGGCAAGATAGTGGCATCTTGTGTATGCGTGATAATTCCTAATCTTACAAGAAATGTTCGCCCATATGCATTTGTTGAAAATGTAGTTACACATGCAAATTACCGTAAAAAAGGTTATGCAACAGAATGCTTAAATTATGCAAAGCAGATTGCTAAGGATAATAATTGTTATAAGATGATGTTGCTTACAGGTGCAAAAGATGATGGTACATTGAATTTTTATCGTAGTGCAGGGTACAACAGTGTTGATAAAACAGCATTTATTCAGTGGATTGAATAATATTGGTTATAGCAAGGCTGAAAGCTTAATAATAGCTTTCGGTCTTTTTATGTTTAAAGAGTAACTTTAACATATTCTTGTAGACCCACAAGAAATAAAAATGTAGATTTAACATAACTTTAACTTATGTTAAATGAATAGAGGGAATAGTGATAAAACCTTGGGAAATGGCGACTCCTCAAGTTTTTTTGAATGTTTGAGTTTATGGATAAATATCGTAACGTAGTGTAAATTAGTGTGGTTTTTGGTTGGAGTGGTGTCAAAAATGGTGTAGAAAATATGGAGGCATATGGGAGCAAGTTTTCTTTGAAAAGATTATCTGATTTGTAGTTTACTACTATGTGGTTTACAACATGGCATCAAAACTTGAAAAAACATATGAAGAATATATTACTAAAGGAAAAGGATGTTAAATTGGTGAGTGTAAGAAAACTGTTTTAATGATCACCACAATAAAAAGTTTGGATAAATAAGTTCAGTATTTATCGAACTTTGGAGACTTTTCAGCTTCGAGATTATGCAAAGCTTGCAGAAAGTATGGAGCATAATGTAGGGATTTGTAAAAAGACACAATGTGAAACAACTGTAAATCAAATATTTTTGACCAGTGTGTATGGACCACTTTCAAGTGTAGACTTGGGAGTGGTTTGTTTGCATTTGTGCACCTATTTGCTTGAAATGGGAGTGGAGATTGATATGTTGACAGGAGGGGCATCTGTGCTAGGCTGGTTGGTTACAAGGCACAGGATTGGTGGGATGTATAGGAATAGGGTTGTGCTTGGCTTAATGCTTTGGAAGCACGGATGCGGGTTCATGCTGTCAACATATGTCTCAAAAAGATTGAAAAATAGGAGATGTAGTGGTATACTTATATAGAACATGGTTCTAGTGGTCTAATAGTAAGGCGTTTATCTAAGTGATAAAAGATGGTGGTGCAAATCCACTCTAAAAGTCTATAAAAATTTTATGGATTTCTAAAGTGGATTTGATGGAGGAACTAAATGACGCTTATTGTTGGATGGCTAGCGTGTGATCAAAACGGTCCCTGTTCTGCATATATGGCAAGTGATAGCAGGATTTCTAATACGGTTAATGCATATGATTATAGCCAAAAGTTGTTTGCATTAAGATGTACCCCGGATATTTTGGGATATTGTGGAGAGACTATGTTCACCTCACAGTGTTTAAGTAGATTGACAAGTATTTGTGATGAAGGGTACTTGTTGCGAGATGATATGGCTTTTTCTGAAAGAAGTGAAATTATATTCAGAGAAATTCAAAAGTCTTATCAAGAATATAGCCTCAATAATGAAAAAATTAAGATTTATCATATTGGAAGAGAGCTCGATAAGACATTTAGTGCTTGTGAGTATATTTGGAATGGCAATGTATGGGAAAAGAAAGTAATACCTACCGATTATGAGAAATCAACCAAATTGTTTTCTGATGGCAGTGGAAGTATAGAATATGAAGCAAGATTCCGATATTTTGCAAAAGGAAATAATGAAGATACAAGTCGCAACTTTTTTCATTGCTTTTGTGATATTTTGAATGATATTAAAGACAGACATACAGGTGGAAATCCGCAATTAGTGGGAATATATGATGGTAAATATAATGGAATGTACCATGGAACAATTATAGATGGAAAAGCATATTATAAGGCAATAGAAATTAATGATGCTTATAGTATGTCGGGAATCCGATGGTATAATGAGAGATTCGAAATATGTGATTTTAGCTCAAAGCAGAAGAAAGCAGGGGCTATGTCGCAACCGATATCAAAAAAGGCAACTCCCTGACTCTCCATTCTCTAATTAAGTTATTTTGGGGAGAGCGAGGTGCTTTCCAGAAGGGGAATATCCCCTTCTTGGAATCAGGGTATCTCGTAGTGGTCAGGAAATAATAGAAATTATTATACAATGTAAATAAGGATGGTGATATGAATGCAAGAAATTAGAAGATTTTCTGATGGGACAATAATTGAGCAGGGAAGAGGAAAATTTGATGATTATTGTGTTTTTTTAACACGTCCTAATGAAGGTACACATGCACCTACCGATACAGAATATTTCTCTTTCTTTATCGAAAAAGCAGAAAGGTATACTTCTGAAAAAATATATCAAGATTATGTAGAAATTTATGATAGAACGACTGCAGAGATCGAAGAGGAGGTATTTGAAGAAATTGAGAGAATAAGTGATACTTATGCAGAAGAAGATAGAATGGATTTTGATGTTTGGTTTTCTGTGATATATTTAGGCATGGTAGCAGAAGAGAAAAAAGCATTTGCAGTTTTGAAAAAAAGAATTAAAAGATTAGGAATGTATCAAATTTTGTTTGAAAATATGACTGCTAGACAGGCAGCATATTTTAGCAGAGGGAAAAAAGTGGCTGAATTAAGCCCATTATGCAGAGAAAGAGGCTTTTAAAAGGAGGGATTTTTATAAGATTACAACCAAATAATTTTGAGTTGGAACAAACCACAGTCTGGTCGTTTCCGGACAGAGGCAGTTGGGCAACTCACTCAGGGAAGTATAGGGGGAATTGGTCGCCGTATGTACCAAGGAATCTAATACTTCGTTATTCAAAACCAGGAGACTGGGTCTTAGATCAATTTATGGGTAGTGGTACAACATTAGTTGAAGCAAAACTACTAAATCGAAATGCGATTGGTGTAGATATCAATCCGCAGTCAGTTTCAATATCTGAAACAAATTTACAATTCCAATGTGATACAACTTCAAAGGTGCATATTAGAAATGGAAGTGCAACGGAACTATCTTTTATTAAAGATGGTCATATTGACTTTATTTGTACTCATCCACCATATGCAAATATCATTAGGTACAGTAAAGAGATAGAAAATGATATTTCATTGTTATCGGTAGATGAATTCCTAATGGAAATGGAAAAAGTCGCATCAGAGGCATATCGGGTTCTTAAAAAAGGAAAAATGTGTGCAATTATGATGGGGGACATGCGAAAGTATGGAAAAGTTATTCCATTAGGTTTTAAGGTGATGGAATGCTTTTTGAAGGTGGGGTTTGCCTCAAAAGAAATTATTATTAAAGAGCAACACAATTGCAAGTCGACGGAATATTGGGGGAATCGAGATAATAATTTCTTGCTTCTTGCACATGAGTATATCTTCATATTTCAGAAAGTATAAGTGTCTGAGGGCGAAAATACCGGTTGTTATTTTGACGTTTTCCATTTATAATATATTTGTGATTTTTTGTTCAATTTGAAGTAGGAAAAGAGGTCAAAAATGAGTAACTCAAATATTGTACCATTTGTAAAATGGGCAGGTGGAAAACGTCAATTAATTCCACAAATCAGAGAGCGTATGCCAGCACAATTTAATAATTATTACGAACCATTTGTTGGTGGCGGTGCAGTGATTTTTGAGTTGCTACCGGAGAATGCAGTAATCAATGATATTAACAGAGCGTTGATTAATGCATACCAAATGATTTGTAAACATCCGCAGGAGTTTTTGCAGGAAATCAATAGATTAGATGCAGAAATGTGGGAGGATGGCAAAGAATATTATTATTCGTTGCGTGAGCATTACAATGATAAATTGATGAAAGACGAATTTGATGTGGAGTTAGCTGCATTGTTTGTATTCATCAATAAGCATTGTTTTAATGGTTTATACAGAGTAAATGGTAAGGGCCTTTTTAACGTTCCGTACAATAACAGCCGTAGAAGTTCTGTTGATGAAGAATCAATTAAGGAAATATCGGAATTTTTGAAAAGAGTTACAATTATTTCTGGAGATTTTGAGGCGGCATGTGAAGGTGCAGGAGCGGGCGATTTTGTATTTATTGACAGTCCGTATGCACCGTTGAATTCAACATCTTTTGAGTCATATACCAAAGAAGGATTTGATATTGAAAGTCATAGACGATTGGCAAATCTTTTTGATGAGCTGACTGCAAGAGGTTGCTATTGCATGCTGACGAATCATAATACAGAATTGATTAATGAACTGTATGGAAACAAGGGTTATACAATTGATGTTGTAAGCGTAAAGAGAATGATAAACTCAGATGCGTCAAATCGTGTCGGAGAAGAAGTTATTATTTGTAACTATTAAGGAGTCGAGATAATGGAGAACTTATTTGAAAAGAAAGTGCCATTATTTTTCGAGACAGAGGAATCGCAACTTGTTTTAGGTGATTCATTTAAAATTCTGACAAAGATGAAACCAGAATCTGTAGATATGATATTTGCAGACCCACCTTATTTTTTAAGCAATGATGGTGTTACTTGTCAAGGTGGGAAAATGGTTTCGGTAAATAAAGGCTCATGGGACAAACTTTCAGAGAGTGGAACCAGCGTCGAAGAGAAACATAGGTTTAACAGAAAGTGGATTAGGTTATGTAAAAAAGTATTAAAACCAAATGGTACAATTTGGATATCGGGGACTTTACACAATATATATTCGATTGGTATGGCTTTGGAGCAGGAAGGCTTCAAAATAATTAATAACATAACTTGGCAGAAAACAAATCCACCACCAAACTTAGCATGTCGATGCTTCACGCATTCTACGGAAACCATTCTATGGGCAAAGAAGAATGATAAGAAGTCTCGGCATTTTTTTAATTATGAGAAAATGAAAGAAGATAACGGTGGCAAGCAAATGAAAGATGTGTGGGTTGGTGCATTGACTAAGCTTTCTGAAAAGAAGGAAGGTAAGCATCCAACACAGAAGCCGGAATATTTGCTTGAGAGAATTGTGCTTGCGTCTACGGAGAAAGGGCAAGTTGTGTTAGATCCGTTTTGTGGTTCCGGTACAACTGGTGTGGAAGCCATCAGATGTGGTAGGAAGTTCATTGGAATTGAAATAAATGAAGAATATTTAGAAATTAGTAAAAGAAGATTGGAGAAGGAAACACATGGCTAAAAGAAATTTTGATGAGTGGTTAAGCAAGTTTAGAGCAAGCATTTCTGGCTATGATTATTATATTGATTTTGAGAAAGTAGTTAGAAATGTAGATGAAATCAAGGTGGAATTAAACATTCTTAATTCTCTTATTGGATCTAAGAATATAGAAGAGGATTTCGAAAGAGTTGTAACAAAATATCCGGAAACCTTAACATGTGTTCCGTTGTTACTTGCTGTGCGTGGTAGTGAAATTTATGCACAGGACGAAGATGGCGCATTCTTGTACAATTTTAAGAAAATGAATTATAGTGTGGAGCAGTATAAAGTCTTTATGCGTAAAACCGGATTATTTGACATGATTGCGAATCATTTGGTAAACAATCTGGTGGATTATGCACTTGGCGTTGAAACTGGTCTTGATTCTAATGGACGTAAGAATAGAGGCGGACATCAGATGGAAGATTTAGTGGAAAAGTACATAGTGGCAGCAGGATTTGTCAAAGATGAAACATATTTCAAAGAAATGTACATAAAAGATATTCAAGATAAGTGGGGACTTGATTTATCAGCATTATCAGGAGATGGGAAGTCGACAAAGCGATTTGATTTTGTAGTAAAAACCGATGATATGGTTTATGGAATAGAAACAAATTTTTATGCTAGTGGTGGTTCAAAACTAAATGAAACGGCAAGAAGTTATGAATTGTTATCTCAGCATGTGGATGCTATTGATGGATTTACTTTTGTGTGGTTTACTGATGGAATTGGTTGGAAGAGTGCACGAGGCAATTTAAGAGAAACATTCGAGGTCATGGATACGATTTACAGTATTGATGATATGGAAAATGGGATTATGAAAAAAGTGTTTTTAGGAGGAGCATGTGATGGTAGAAAGAATTTATAATAAAGTAAAATTTCCAAAAGACGAGACTGCGAATGTAATACTTAACTACTTGAGAAATAAATTAAGTGCTAGAACAGATTGTTATTGTTTATATGAAGAACCAGATTTTTTGGTAGAGAATGGTGTATTACCAACGTTTACAATAGTAGATAGAGCGTGGGGAGTCATTTTTATTAAAGGCTATGATTATACAGCAGAACGATTAACTGAAATAAATGAGAATTATTGGGTGATCTCTGGAAATAAAGAGGTAAATGAAATAAAATTCTTTGATAACTATTGTTATAAGTGTAAAACGGACATTATGTCACCTCTAAATGAAATAGATAAAGATTTACATTTTAGAAGTTTTGTGATTTTTCCAAATTTAGATAGAGAAAAGATAGATACATCAAAGGTGAAATTAAATAATGTGTTATTTTCTGACTATCTATCGGTTTCTATTTTTGATGATATGGAAGAACATTTGTTAGATGAGGATAATTGGAGAAAATTATTAAGTGTAATAGAAAAGGCAAATGTTTTGGCAAAAGATGTAGGTATCCCAATTGAAAAGCCGGCAAAAAATTTGAGAGAAGCAATTGCAATAAATAATCAGAAAATATATACATTTGACGAAACTCAATTGGAGGCAAGTTTAAGTATAACTGATGCCTGTGAACAAATCAGAGGGTTAGCTGGAACAGGGAAAACGGTTATTCTCGCGATAAAAGCAGCAAAGATTCACAGATATGATCCTAATGCTAAAATAGCATATGTGTTCTATACGCAAAGTTTGTATACGCAGGTAACAAGATTGATAAATAAATATTATGGAAAGTTGACAGGTGTTCAGCCGTCAACCAATTTGAAAATACTACATGCATGGGGAGGACGCACCACCGGAGAAGGATTACTGTATAATGTGTGTCGGTCGAATGGTTTGTCACCAATACCATATTACGATGTAAAAGGCTATAGTAGTCCTTTTGGAGAAGCATGTAAAAGAATTTCTGCCTATGAATTAAAGAGAGAGTATGATTATATTCTTATAGATGAAGCACAAGATTTACCAGAAGAATTTTTTAATTTGGTTGCAAAGATTGTCAAAGATCCCAAAAAGATTGTAATAGCATATGATCAATTACAAACGACCACTGATGTTTCAATGCCGGATTTTGAGGAACTCTTTGGGAAAAATGCGAATGGAGAACCGATAGTAAATTTGCTTGAGGAGAATGACCATATTCTGAAAAAATCGTATAGAAATTATCGTGATGTTCTTTTAATAGCAATGGCTTTTGGATTTGGGATTTATTCATCTGATGGAATGGTTCAAATGATTAGAAGTATTAAAAATTGGAAAGCATTGGGCTTTGAAATGAAAGAGGTTGAAAGTATAGGAGATGATATTTCTTTTTCTAGTAAAGTTGTTATTGAAAGAACGAATGAAAATAGTCCGAATGAAATCAATCAACTATATGAAAAATATCCAATTGTAAATTTTGATTTTTATACAACTATTCAGGAAGAATATAATAAGGTAAGTGAAAAAATTCATGATTTGATTGAAAATGAAAAAGTGAAGCCAGAAGATATAATGGTAATTGATTTAAGAAAGAAATCAAAAGAACTTTTACAGTATATGCAAGAATTGTTGTATAAAAAAGGACATCTTTCAATTATTCCAGGGATTGTTGAGGATTCAAAAGTGTTTTTTCAAGAAGATTGTGTAACACTGACAACACCAAGAAGAGCTAAGGGAAATGAAGTTCCAATTGTTTTTGTATTAGGAGCCAATAGCATGTATGAGGAAACTTCTATGGCAAAACGTCGAATTGCAAGAAATTCCCTTTTTATATCCATGACTCGTTCTAAAGGATGGGTATTTGTTAGCGGTGCAGAAAATAATATTGACTTGTTTGAGGAAGAATACAAAAGAATTATTGAAAAACTTCCATGTTTTGAGTTTGTATTTCCGTCTAATGATGAGTTTGAAAAAATGACAAATATTGATTATATCTTTAAGTCAGATAAAACGGCTAAGTTTGAGAGAGATATAGAGTCATTAAAAGCTGTTTTAGGAGATAAGGATAAGTTAAAATTGCTTAATTTGTTCTTAGATGATGATACACGAGAAAGTCTTAGAAATTTGCTTGGAGAAAGTAGCAATGAATAACTATGATTTGATAATGAAAGATATTAAGGCAACCATAAGTAAATATATGGGATGTAAATTGATAGTGAATCCTCTGTTTTCTGAAAAAAAGTGTACTGAATTTTCTATCTCTTCTAATCATAATAATACGGGAATATATAAGGATATGGCAGTTGCTGAGGTGTATAAAAATATACGTGACAATAACGATTATTTGTTTATGTTCCATGATGGTGGATTTATACAGATTGAATATCGGTTTGAACGTAAAATGATATCCTATGCTTCTCTGATATATTATCCATATCCTAATGAAGCGATATATGATGGATATTTAGATAAAATGCGGACGTATATAAGATTAGAATATACAAACGAGGAGGGGCAATACACAAAAATTTCTCATCCAAAAGCACATATGCATATAGGGAATTATAATAATTTAAGATTAGCGGTAAAAAGAATTCCTATGCTATCAGAATTTATGGAATTAGTAATGTATTTTAATTATCATGATGAATGGGAAATGATTAAAGATTGTAAAACGGAAGATGAATTAATAAGAAACGTCAAAGAAGTTATAAGAAGCAGAAGGATTATGACAATAGAAAATTGTTTAGAGGAGTACGAAGAACAGTATTTTTCTTTAACAGTGTAAAATAATAAAGTTTTGCTTCAACTTAAAGTTATTCAGAGAATAATTTGGTTGTATATTTAAGGAAAAAGATGGAAGCGAGAAGCAAGTGCTATGAAAAAGTCATATGAATTTAGCATTTTTTCCTAGCATTTTGCGAAAAGTCATATGAAAAAAATAGCACTTTCAAAACACATATCAAGCATTGTGAAAAAGTGCTATGAAAAGTAATAGCTTTTTAGCAATTATTCATAGCAAAATGCCAAAAGTGCAATGAAATTTTCATAGCATTACTATTTTGAGTGTAAATATAAGGGGTTTTAGGGCTCTCCCTAACAAGAAAAGTGTTTTGTCAGACAAAATGCGTATCTTGCGATGTACAGACATCTACTTTTAGCAAAGGTGTTGCTAGTACATGGCAAGATACGCATTTCATATATATCAATGCAATCTTGTTAGGGGGCACCCCTAAAACCTTGAAAAATATGACAAAAATCAAGTGCTATGAAAAAATGCTAGCACTTTTAAGAAAATGCTATGAAAAATTGTTAAATTCATATAACTTTTTCATAGCACTTGATGATGGAGTCAATTTTGTTCCATAAGGGAGTGTATGAGTGCGTTTCTATAAGAACTGTTTTAGTTTAGACTCAATATGAGTTGATAACTAGAGCAGTTCTTTTTATTTGCAAAAATATTTTGAAAAGAGGTGCCATTTTGCTTTTTTGCCGGCTACATATTGAGGAAATTATTATTACAGGTTCGATTTAACAGAAAAAATTTTGCCTAAGTAATAGGAGTGATATGAAAGAAGATTAAAAAATAACATTAACAACGAATAATGGATTACACCACATATGCCGTTTCTGGTTCTTTAAATTGTAGAGAAAAATATGGAAAGGAGATAGCTCAGATTGACAGAGAAAAATGTATCAGAGGACAAAGCATTATTAAGTGTTAAAGAGATGTGTGCCTATTTAAGTATCGGTCAGACCAAGTGCAGAGAGTTGCTCAGTAACCCAGCCAATGGTTTTACTGTCCGTATTGGTAATCGCTTATATGCACACAAGAAGCACTTGGATAAATGGTTAGAGAATCAAATTTATTAGAAAGAATCTTTTAACAAGTAATTGAAGGCAATGGACTGATTTGGTAAAATACCAGTATCGGATAATTCTTTGTTGGGAGAATGATTGCTTTCCATGTGAGAAAGGAAGTGGAACATGGGAAAATCGTTAACAGGAAAAGAATTAGGACAAGGCATATCGCAGAGGAAAGATGGTCGCTATCAGGCGAGGTTTACAAACCGATTTGGCAAACGTCAGACTATCTACGGAAAGACTATAAACGAAATCCGGCAGAAACTTCGTGTAGAACAGTATGAGGATGAAAAGCAGATAAATGTAGTCAGTTCCGATATGACGCTTGATGAATGGTTTGAAATCTGGATGAACACCTGTAAGAACAACTGTCGTGATACAACTAGACAGACTTACAGAGTCACCTACAATCGTATTAGAGAAAGTCTTGGATGGCGGAAA
>JAZQMK010000098.1:0-4781 GCA_045543455.1 Lachnospiraceae bacterium | reverse complement strand
CAGAAGCACAGGAAGAATCTCATACACATAGCTACACATCAAGTGTAACAAAAGAACCAACATGTACAGAAGCAGGTGTAAGAACATATACATGTTCATGTAATGATTCATACACAGAAAGCATTGCAGCAACAGGACATGATTATGAAACAAGCTTTACAGTGGATAAAGAAGCAACAGCAACAGAAGATGGTTCAAAGAGCCGTCACTGTAAGAACTGTAGTGCTAAGACAGACATAACAGTAATTCCTGCAACAGGATATGCAGAACTTAAAGTAACACTTAGTACATCAACAACAAATATGGAGATTGGTGATACAATCTATCTTGGAGCAAGTGCTAGTGGTGGAAGTGGTAGTTATACATATAGCTTCTTAATGTACAATGAAAGTACAGGCGGCTGGTATAGATTTGGTGATTTTGCATCATCAACAAATCAAAGCTGGACAGCCACTAACGCCGGCGACAGAACTTTCTATGTGGAAGTAAAAGATAGTACAGGCAAAGTAGTTAGAAGTGAAGGAATAAAGGTAACAGTTACAGCAGGTGACAGCCTTGCAGTAAATATATCAGCAAGTTCAACTACTGTATCAACAGGTCAAAATGTGACATTTACAGCAACAGCAACAGGCGGAAATGGAAGCTACACATACAGCTATTTAATGTATAACGAAAGTGCTGGAACATGGTACAGATTTAATAGCTTTGCAAGTGCAAATACCCTAAATTGGACAGCTAACGGCAACAGAACCTTCTACGTTGAAGTAAAGGATAGTACAGGCGCAGTTGCAAGAAGTAATGGTATAAAGATAAATGTATCAACAAATACATTAAAAGTAACAATAAGCTCAAATGCACAAAGTGTAATAAAAGGTTCAAATGTAGCATTTAGCGCAAGTGCAAGCGGCGGAAGCGGAAGCTATACATACAGCTTCTTAGTATACAATGAGATGAGCGGTTATTGGTATAGATTTAGCAGTTTTACAGAGGTTAATAAGTTAAGCTGGATAGCCGGAACAACAGATACAAGAACATTCTATGTAGAAGTTCAGGATAGTACAGGAGCCAAGGTTAGAAGTGAAGGCATAACAATGACAATATTAGAAAGCTCAAACCTTACAGTAAGTGTAACAGCAAGTAATAATAATCCATACGCAGGCGAAAATGTAAAACTTACAGCTAGTGCAAGTGGCGGAGCAGGAAGCTACACATACAGCTTCTTGATGTATAATCCTACAAGTGGAAATTGGCACAGATTCTCAGACTTTACATCGGTAAATGTAATGTACTGGGTAGCAAATGGAGATAGAGATTTCTATGTAGATGTTAAAGACAGTAATGGAACAGTTGTTAGAAGTAAGGTTACTAATATAACAATAAGATAGGAGTGATATGGTGAAAAAGAAAATATTAGCTCTGTTATTAGTATTTTCAATGCTCTTACCAACAATGATGGCCTTAATTCCAATTAAGGAAGTAAAAGCGGCGACAATATCAAGACAAATGGAGTCCTTAAACAGAGGTCTTGTAGCAGTAAAGACATCTGAAGGTGTGTATTTGTCATGGAGACTTTTAGGAACAGAAAATTTTGATACAACATTTAACGTGTATAGAGATGGTGTAAAGATTGCTTCAAACATAGGTAATAGCACTAATTACCTTGATAAAGGTGGTAGTACATCATCAACATATACAGTATCATCTGTGGTAAGCGGTGCAGAGGTAAAATCTTCTGAAAGCGTTAAGCCATGGAGTAACAATTATCTTGATGTACCATTGGACAAGCCGGCAAATACAACTTTAGATGGTGCCACAGTTACATATTCTGCAAATGATGCAACTGTAGCTGACGTTGATGGCGATGGTGCATATGAAATTATTTTAAAGTGGGATCCATCTAATTCAAAAGATAATTCCCAATCAGGATATACATCAAATGTATATGTAGATTGTTATGAGATGGATGGAACTAAACGCTGGAGAATTGATTTAGGGAAAAATATCAGAGCAGGCGCACATTATACACAAATTATTGCCTATGATTTAAATGGCGACGGTAAAGCTGAAGTTGCAATGAAGACTGCAGACGGTACAGTTGCCGGTGATGGAAAAGTAATAGGTGATTCTTCAAAAGACTATAGAAATTCAGATGGTTATATTCTTAGCGGTCCTGAATACTTAACGGTATTTGAAGGAACAACAGGAAAAGAGCTTACAACAATAGACTATAATCCACAAAGAGGAACAGTAAGTTCCTGGGGAGACAAATACGGTAACAGAGTTGACAGATTCCTTGCCTGTGTAGCTTATTTTGATGGAAAAACACCAAGTCTTGTTATGTGTAGAGGATACTATACAAGAGCTGTTATAGTTTCATATGAATACAAGGGCGGAAAATTAACTGAAGAGTGGGTATTTGATACAAATACATCCGGAAATGGTGATTATGCCGGAGAAGGCAATCACAACCTTACAGCAGCAGATGTTGACGGTGACGGAAAAGATGAAATAGTATATGGTTCAGCAGTTATTGATCATGATGGTACAGGGCTTTATGCTACAGGTAACGGTCACGGTGATGCCCTTCACGTAGGCGATTTTGATCCAACAATCGATGGTCTTGAAATATTCCAGGTACATGAAGAAAAAACATCAGATATAGAAAGTATTCAGATGCGTAAAGCGGCAACCGGAAAAACCATATGGAGTAAAAAATTAAGTGCAGATATTGGTAGAGGACTTATTTTAAATATTGATCCGGATTTCTATCCATATGTAACATTAGCTTCAAGCGGTAATTATCTTGACAGTAATGGTAATAGTATAAGTGCCCCAATTAAAAATTTGGGAATAAATTTTGCTATTTACTGGGATGGAGATATTTACAGAGAAGGTCTTGATGGAACTACAATTAGAAAATGGGATTACAATAACGATGAGGTTGTAACTGCTCTTAGCGGTAATAATGTACATTCTGTTAATGGAACAAAGTCTAATCCTAGCTTGTCGGGAGATATTATTGGTGACTGGAGAGAAGAAGTTATCTGGCCAACATCAGATGATAAGGCATTAAGAATATATACAACTACAGATGTAACAAATATAAAATTATATACTTTAATGCATGACCCACAGTACAGATTATCAATAGTATGGCAAAATGTAGCATATAATCAGCCACCTCATACAAGCTATTATATAGGTGCTGATATGCCTACACCAACAAAGCCAGATATGTATACAGTAGGTTCATATTCTTTACCTGATGCTAGTGGAAGTTCTGGTGAAAATAATACAACACAGGCTCCTTCGCAAGAAGAAACAACAAGCTCGTCAGGTGGTGGCGGACAGGTATCAGCAAGTGCCGTTACACATAACTTTACAAATGATGGAAAAACAAGTGATTTCTTCTCAATTACAGGTAACCTTGCAACAGGTAAGGGTACGGTATCATATGCAGGATTGTCACTTACACAGTGCTTAAAGATGGAAACCTCAACAAACATTACATTTACAGCACCAAAAGACGGTAAATTAACATTAGTATTCTCTGATACAAGTAGTACAACAATTAAAGTAAATGGCACTACTATGAATACAAAGCCTGAATTGGTTGTAGATGTAGCAGCGGGAAGTGTAACAGTATTAAAAGGTTCAGGAAGCTCATATTTATTCTATATGGCATATGAACCAAATGATTCAGGCTCATCAGGCGGTGAAGATACAACTGAAACACCGACACAGCCGGCAGATCAGTATACAAATGCAAATATTTCAGAAGGATTTTATTACATTAAAAATGTAAACAGTGGTTTATACCTTGATGTAGCAAATGGTGCATCAGTTGACGGTACAAATATCCAGCAGTGGGCATTTAGAGGCGATAATGCACAGATATTTAAGATAGTACCAGATGGTTCGGGCTATTATTATATTTTGACTTGTGCATCTAGCTATGCAAGCTGCATAGATGTATTAAATGGAGATGCAGCAGACGGAACCAATATTGAACAGTGGCCATATTGGGGAGGCGATATGCAAAAATATCGTGCAATTGATGCAGGTAACGGAAAAATAGCATTTTTGACAAAAGCATCGAACTTCGTAGGAGCTTTAGATGTATATGATATGTCAACAGTAAATGGAGCAAATGTGTGCCAGTGGTCATACTGGGGTGGCACAGGACAGCAGTGGACTTTAGAGGTGGCACCACAAACACATACACACAGCTATTCATCAAATGTAACAAAGCAGCCAACATGTACAGAAGCAGGTGTAAAAACTTATACATGTTCATGCGGTAATTCATATACTGAAAGTATTGTAGCAACAGGGCATGATTATGAATCAAACTTTACAGTAGATAAAGAGGCAACAGCAACTGAAGAAGGTTCAAAGAGCCGTCATTGTAAGAATTGTAGTGATAAGACAGATGTAACAGTAATACCAGCTTTAGGAGTGGCGGAGCTTAAGGTAACACTTAGTACATCAACAACAAATATGGAGATTGGAGATATAATTTACCTAGGTGCATCAGCAACAGGAGGAACAGGCAATTATACATACAGCTTTTTAATGTACAATGAAGCAAATGGCAGCTGGTATAGATTCAGCGATTTTGCAAGCGCTACAAGTAAGAACTGGACTGCAACAACAGCCGGTAACAGAACATTCTATGTAGAAGTTAAAGATAGTAACGGAACAATAGTTAGAAGCACAGGTATAAAGGTAAATGTTACAGCAGGAGACAGTCTTGCGGTAAATATATCAACAAGTTCTAC
>JAZQMK010000097.1:0-17481 GCA_045543455.1 Lachnospiraceae bacterium | reverse complement strand
ACCCCAACATTTATTATAGAGCCTATTTTCTTAGGCTTGACATTTCATAAAATTCTATTCATTTAATATACGTAAACATTCTTCTACATACTGTCCTACAGCTACATCATATTCTTTGTATGCATCTTCTATACTCTTACCATTAGCTACAACATCAGTATATAACCTGTTACGACTTTCATTGATTCTATCAATATAGTCTTTAATTCCACTATTATCATACATTACAGGTTCTGTCTTTCCTGATTTATTTAGCACCTCATTAAATTTTTCTACTATTTCCGGCACAGCAGGTGTTTTTGAAGCTTTTGCAGGATCCTTATCTGCATCTATCCTTCCAAGCGACAACATAGGATTTATAACATTATATCCTTCTAAATTGCCATCTTTATAATCCCAATGAACGCCTTGTACACCATAGGTCCACAAACTTTGAACCTTTCCCCCATCATATATTGGCTCTATAAAATACTTGAAAATCCCTTCAGGATTTTGTACTTTATTAGATATCGCCAGTACATACGACTGTTTTTCATAATAGCATCCAGTCTCATTAATTGGCTCTAATATGGTAATTCTACTATCTGATATATTTTCTGTTTCAAACCTTTTTACAATACTCATAAGACCGTCATAATCTACCATTCTTATACCATAATCGCCAGCAGCAAAGTCATTTTTTTCTCCCATACCTCCATAATAAGGTTTTAACAATCCTGCCTGATTAGCTTTCTGGGTTCTCAAAAATGCATCTTTTGTTTTTTGCTCTGCAAAACCATCCACCCATTTTCCTTCTGCATTTTTGCAAAAATCCAAATTTGCTCCTTGTGAAAATTCCACAGCATACTCTAAAGAAGGCATTGTAAACATTGGTTCGCAGCTATATTTATCTCTAAAAGCATTACACATATTCAAAAATTCTTCATAATTCTTTGGAGGATTTAAATTACATTCTTCTAACCATGCAGTTCGCACAATTGTAGCATTCGCATAACCTCTCTCTATTGAAAATCCATACATACCCTTTCTTTTATCTTTACCTTCTATCTCAAGTGTTGAGAGTCTGTTAATTGCCCAATCTTTTAATCGTCCTGACGCTTTAAGTTCCGAATTATCCCACGCTTCCTTCATATCCCATAATGCACCTGTTTTTGCATAATGAACATATTTATCCGCTGACAACACAAACACATCCGGTACTGTTTCTGAAGCAAAGCTTGATTCTAGCACATCATAATATGATGCATTATTAGGAGTAATTAATCGTATTTCTATACCTAGTTCCTTACTAAGCTCTTTAGCAAATGTTTCTGCTTTGCCATCATCAGTAGGCATAGTATCGTCCCACATTACTGTAATGGATTTTGGTTTTTCTATCTTAGCAGCCTCAGTCGTTGTATTAGTGCTAGTTTCCTGTTTTTTGCAGGCTACAGAACAAAGTAGTATTAGTATTGTTAATAAAAATGATATTGTTCTTTTTGTCATTGTAATACCTCCCTACGATAATGACTTACGCTATATAATTTGTGCTAATAATAGCTACTATTATTGTACATTTAGCCAATTGCCATTAAGATATTTTATTTGTTGACCTTCAATCTTTAGTATTTCTACTTCCTGACCTAAAGCTTCTTCAAAATTATTACTATTAGAAAATTCTATTTCATATATAACATCGCCTTTTGCAATATCCCATTCCAAAATGATTGAATACATATTCCAGTCCGTGCATCTTTGTGGTTTTCCTAATGCTGCAACAACATCTTTATACGTTTTTGCTTCTGCAGCTAAACTAATATCCATACTAGTATCTGTACCATCATCTTCTTCACATTCTTGTAATACTTTGTCTTTCCATATTAAAAATGGTTTCTTACCACAATACTCCTGAAACGTTAAAACATTACCTTCAAGATTTATGTCCGTATCACAAGAAGCATAATATAGTTTATCTTCTTCTAACATTGCATATATTTCTGTCACAAAATTCCCACTCGTAATATAAATATCTTCTATTCCTATAATCTCTATAACTTCATATATATTCATATTTTCTTTTAAATCAGTTGCTTTTACTGGTTTTGTAGGCTGTTTAAATCGTTTAATTTCAATTATTTTACCACCATTTGATATCGACTTATCAAATATCGCTATTACACTATCCGTGCCATCACAAAAACCAATACGCTTATAATCTATATATGTTCTACACTTTTTAGCATCATTTCTCAATAAAGCTAAAAATTCATCTGATTTCATCCCTAAATATATGCCCTTTTCCTCTTCCGCAGTAGCCGCCAACTCTGTAGTTGTACTGGTTGTATTAATAGATGTAGTATTTTTGTTCTTGCAAGCAACTAACAATACCATTATTGATAATATACATATGTATAACATTGATTTTTTCATTGTAAGTCCTCCTCACTTATTGTAAACGGTGTAACTGCATAAAATCCACCAAATATGTAATAATTATTACCGAAACCATTATGTCTATTTGCATATTCTGGGTCTAATATAGCTATTTCACTGCTATCTTTAATAATAGCATTATTGCTACCTGGTTTATGTGACCAAGTTCCATCTACATTCTGACGATACCAATGATAATCCTTTCCAGGATCAATAACTAAAGCTACTTTATATTCTCCAATAGCACAACTTTCAAACTTTCCTATGTTTCTAAATGTGAATTTTTCTTCTGAATCTAATAATGTATATTCACTAATCAAAGCAACACTTATATCTTTATGTTTAAAGGTCCTTTCTGAAATCTCTCCTGGATGAATAAAACCATTACCTGAATCAATTGGATTTTCCTTCATATTAAATGCATACATATAACAGTTAGCCGCACCCGAATCATTCCAAACATATCCATCATTAATAGGTGCTCCAGAAACAGGTATATACGCATCTATTCTCCATTCATCAGTATATGTAGTATCTTCCGAATAATCTGCGCAACATATATTATTTGAATTTATCATTAATACTTTTTCTTCACTTTCATTGTACTTTGATACTATTCTCAAATTACCTGCTGCAGTATTTTTTAATTTCCACAAATATCTCGAATCTTCCGGTACTGTTGATGACCAATCTAATTCAACATCAGAACCTGTTAACGATACACTTAGGTATGTATTAGAACCTCTTTTTATATAATAATAGTCATTATCCGCTGTAACCAATGACCATCTAATCGCACCTTCATTCTTGCTGTAATCTAACTGTCCTAATGCATCATCTCCGCTCTCATCATCAGGCACTAATGCAAAACATTTTTTAGAACTAACATTTCTTATAAAATATGTACCACTATCTCGTTCTGCATTTACACTATTCTCATAATACTGTATTTGTATATATGGTCTGTACCCACTTGTTGTATATTCAGCTGATACAAAACTCTTATTTATAGGATTATCCTTATCTTCAATTTCATCTTTTAAAAGAACACCATTACTTAATGAGCATGTACCTTTTTTACACATCTGTATATATGAAGTTATATCAAAAACACATGTAGCATTACTTGCCATTGCACTGGTTGTTATACGATTATTCTCTGTTAGTGCAACAGAAGCAAGATCCCCCCAAGTAAGAGTTGTTTCTGTCCAAGATATATTGCTTGGTAGTGCATACATTTCTATATTTCTTGATGCGGTTCCTGAACCTTCTTTCAAATATAACTTTGCACTTATTATATCATTTATCTTTAATGAATCATAAGTAAATCCGCTACTTGTTACTAAGCCATCAAGTTTAAATTTCATTGCGGTTCTTCCTGTTCCGTAGCTATCATTATAACAACTTACTCTATTAAAATAATAGGTTCCATGATTGCTATCTTTTCTTCCTGAATACACTGGGCAATCTTCTATCGCTCCACCTGTTCTGGACGAATCATATATTGGCTCTACCTTAATTGTCGGATCTATAGTAACAGGATATACAGTCAAATCATCCGATAAATATTCATCACTTACTTTTATTGTTATCTTATAACTTTCAGTTCGTTTAATAGCCTCTACCTCTAATTCGCCTTCTTCAGGTCTTCCTACAGCATCATACATAATTACATTGCCAAGATATATTTTATCTGTTGCATCTGCTGTATCTGCTAAATAATATCTGCCGTTATCATTATAGATATCTTTTCCATCACTATATAAGATAAATTCAAAGCTATTCTTTTGTGTATATTCGCCTAGAATTATATCTTCTTTTACACCATCTAATAATGGTGTATATCTTAAATCTATACCTTCTCCATATATATTTTTATATGTAACAGCATTATTTTTAAGTTCTACATTCTTTATAACATCGCTTGAATCAATATCCTGTGGTATTAATCTTATCTGACTGTCTTTATATCCAAAGCTTATACCTTCTTTTATTCCATTTGGTATTTGCAAAGAATATTCATTATCAGATACCGAATATCCACCATATATTTTCTTAAGGTTTATATTCTTGTCTTTGACTTTGCCACTTGCTGTTTTGTACTTTACATTTTCATCCATCATATATAAAGTATTAGTTCCATCTGCATTTTCAAATACATATGTATTTAAGTCTTCTTTTTCTTTTAACCTTTTTGTGTGGCCTTTTAATTCTACATCTTCTATATATACTCCATCATATATAGTGTCTTGTGCTACTCTACTTACTTGTGAATTTTCTGCTTCATTAACCGTTGTTGCATTAACTGTATGTGTTGGCATATACTGTAGCAATAATACTACACTTAGTAGAAATGCAACGATTTTCTTTAGTCTTACCATTATAATTCCTCCTACCATAAAGTTCCGTTCTTAAAATACGGATTTAATAATTGTTTGTTAGTTACTAATTACTATTAATACTCTACCTACTAGTTTTCACCTCCCGGTTACATAACAATTATATTTTTATCTTATAACATTCGATGTTATAAGTAAACATACATTGCAAAATTCGGACATTTTTGACATAATTCGGACATTTATTTTCATTAAAAGCACTTGACAAAGGATTAAAAGTGTGTATCTAATAAAATCTCTTGCCACAATATAAGTGTATCACTCATTAGCTTCGATAACAATATATCTGTCCTGAAATGCTCATTTTTGTCGTGAAATCTTTTTCCAAATCTCTTTATATCTCTTTTTCCTTACAAGTACATCTATAACCTTATACTTATATAGAGAGAGCAACTAATAAAAATAATCGGAAACGCAGTTTATATATAGTTACAAAGTGGACAAAAAAGCTCCCAAAACTTTCATCTTGGGAGCTTCCTCTATGCATTATTATATTATATTCAATTAGATTACGCCCTGAGCAAGCATAGCATCTACAACCTTTTCAAAGCCTGCGATGTTAGCACCTGCTACATAGTCGCCTTCCTTACCATATTTCTTAGCTGCTGCGTCTAAGTTGTGGAAAATATTTACCATAATTGTCTGTAACTTAGAATCAACTTCTTCAAATGACCAGCTTAATCTTTCACTATTCTGTGACATTTCAAGAGCTGATGTTGCAACACCACCTGCGTTAGCAGCCTTACCAGGAGCGAATAATACGCCATTTTCCTTTAAGTATTCTGTAGCATCTAATGTTGTAGGCATATTAGCACCTTCTGCAACTGCGATACATCCGTTAGCAACTAATGCCTTAGCATCGTCTAATAATAATTCGTTCTGTGTAGCACATGGAAGCGCAACGTCACACTTAATTGTCCATACGCCACGTCCTTCATGATACTCTGCGCTTGGTCTTGCCGCTGCATACTCTGTAAGTCTTGCACGCTTAACTTCCTTAACTTCCTTAAGAAGATCTAAATCAATACCTTCTGAATCATATACCCAACCTGTTGAGTCAGATACTGTAACAACCTTAGCGCCTAATTCCATAGCCTTTTGAGCCGCATATATAGCAACATTACCTGAACCTGAGATACATACTGTCTTACCTGCTAATTCAATGCCATTGCACTTTAACATTTCATTTGTTAAGTATAATAAACCAAATCCTGTAGCTTCTTTTCTTGCTAAAGAACCGCCGTATGAAAGACCCTTACCTGTAAATACGCCTTCATATACGCCTCTAATCTTCTTATACTGACCAAACATGAAACCGATTTCTCTTGCACCTGTTCCGATATCACCAGCTGGTACGTCTGTATCAGCACCGATGTACTTGTATAATTCATTCATAAAGCTCTGGCAGAAAGCCATAATTTCTCTGTCTGATTTGCCCTTAGGATCGAAGTCAGAACCACCTTTACCGCCACCGATTGGTAAACTTGTTAATGAGTTCTTGAAAATCTGCTCAAAACCTAAGAATTTAATAATACCAAGATTTACAGAAGGATGTAAACGAATACCTCCCTTGTATGGTCCGATAGAGTTGTTAAACTGAACTCTATAACCTCTGTTAACCTGTACCTGGCCCTTATCATCAACCCATGGTACTCTAAACATAATCTGTCTGTCAGGTTCAACTATTCTTTCAAGAACAGCCTCTCTTCTGTATAATTCTTCATTTGCATCCACAACAGGTCTTAAAGATTCTAAAACCTCTGTTACTGCCTGGATAAATTCTGGTTGATCAGCATTTTTCTTCGCTGTTAATTCAATAATCTCATCAACGTATCCCATTTTAATATCTCCTTTTTATAATTAATAATTGTGCCATGCACCATAGGTCTCATTATAATAAATGAATTTTATAAAATCAACTATTTTTTAAAAACTCTTAATAAAATTAAGTGAAGGACCCCGTTTTTAATATCGAACAGTGTCCTTCACTAAATATGATTAATTTACCCTTCTTTTTTTTCCAGCCCTATACAGCCATATATAAAAACGCCGGCCCAGAACACCATATCAGACATATGGTAGAACAACGCTGGAACTATGTATTCTTTGATCATATCATCTTCCATAAATCTTACAATGGATTTTACTACACCAACAAATGTAAATCCACTATACAATGCCGATAAAAATGCAAGGAAAAATATTGCCGCATATACTAATTTATTATTATCCTTAAAAATATCCATTATCATATATATCATAAGTGCTAGAAACGGAGCGCTTAATATAAATGTCTCAACAGAGAATATTGAAAGTATAACACCATCTCCAAACTCCCACAAATTAAGCATAAATGAAGCTGTCGCATTTATAAATATGGTTACAAGGGCAAGCTTTCTGTACTTTCCAAAATAAATAAGCATTATGGCACCAAATATAACTCTGGTAACCAATGGAATTATGTACTCTATCACCGATGCCACAGTATAACCACTGTGTTCATATCTTAACAAAAACAAAATTGAAATAATCGTAAAAAATGAGGCTAAGCAATAACCTATATTCTTTTTAAACATACTCTTTAAGGACATTTCTTCATCTCCTATTTTTTTATTCCCGTTAATTATAGCACACTACTAATAGTTTTTCTATTGATATTTTTATTAAAAGTGCTATTATGTTTTAGAGAAAGGGTAAATATTATGAAAAACAAGAAACTTATGGCTTTAAAAGCCGCATTTCCAAAAACAATCCCGGTATTTATGGGTTATTTATTTTTAGGCTGTGCCTTTGGCGTATCTTTAACTAAAAGCGGATATCATTACGGCTGGGCAATACTTATGTCCTGCACTATTTATGCCGGTTCCGGACAGTTTTTAGGTGTTAGTATTCTTAATAGCAGCTACAATCTTGTTTCTGCTGCTTTTATGACTTTAATGGTTAATTTGCGCCACATTTTCTACGGCCTTTCAATGTTTGATAAATTTGACAATATGGGTATCAAAAAGCCTTATATGATTTTTTCTCTCACAGACGAGACCTATTCACTATTATTCTCTACTAAGCCTGAAGAAGGTGTAGATGAAAAGTGTTTTTATTTCTTTATAGCACTTTTAAACCAAAGCTATTGGATTCTTGGTTCTACCATTGGTGCCGTAGCAGGATATGTGTTAGATTTCAATTCAAAGGGAATTGATTTTGCCATGACAGCACTATTTGTGGTTATATTTGTAGAGCAGTGGGAAAATGCAAAAACTCATCTTCCTTCTATATTAGGACTTGGAATCTCCACAATATGCCTATTGGTATTTGGTGTTGAATACTTTATCGCATTTTCAATGCTTGGTATATTGGTCAGTCTATTAGTATTTAAAAAACATATTGAAGAAAGGCAGGTAGATAAAAATGCTTAGTACCAAGCAGATTATTCTTTCCATAATAGTTATGGCAGTATGTACCTTTTTGACAAGAGCCATACCATTTATCCTTTTTCCAAATAATAAAAAGATACCTGCCATAGTGGACTATTTAGGCAAATACCTGCCATATGCAGTTATTGCAATGCTTATTGTATATTGTCTAAAATCAGTTTCATTTTTAACAGCGCCTTTTGGCTTGCCTGAATTTATAGCCATTGCCTATGTAGTTATAATTCACAAATTAAAACATAATCTTGTTCTTAGTATAGGTGGTGGAACAGTTTTATATATGTTTCTTATTCAGGTAGCATTTGTATAACAAATGTGGTATAATGTTTATATAATTACTAGTCAGGGAGGACAATATCATGAAATATACAGATTTATTTTACGAAAATCTCCAGAATACTTTTAGAGGGATGTTATCTAAATATGTTATTATTAAAGATGGCTACAGAGTTCTTGATGTTAATTGTAAGGAAGGTAAGCTTCTTAATATGTTAGCTTCCCGCAAGAATATTAAAGGCTATGGAGTTGATATGGGTGCCGTTAATATTTTAACTGCTCGTGACAGCTACAAAACTCTTAACTTTAAACTTTCTGATCCTTGTGAATTAGAATATAAAGATGATTTCTTTGATATGGTTACCATTTGCCTTGGTATGCATGATATTAAGGATGTTGACTCATTTTTACTTGAAGCTTATAGAGTTTTGAAACCGGGCGGATATTTATATATTGCCGAGCCACATGAATCCGAGCTTTCTAAGCTTGCTATGTATGTCTTATCTAAAACTACTGATATTGAAAGCAGTACAGTATACTCCGCTGAGACACTTATTAAGAAAATGGGAGTTTGCGGTCTAAAATGTTCAGGTCTTATACAAAAGGGCGTAGTTCAAATCATAGCAGCAAGAAAACCTTCAAAATGTAGTTAATTTACAGGACTTGTACACTTTAAGCGCCGAGCACGGTCGCGACAGCGACACCTTCCATTGGTGCGAGTGCGCATCCCACGGAGTGTTTTTGTCCAATAGGAATTTCCTATTGAATAAAATAATATAAAACTACGGGCCTTAAGGGCCCGAGTTTTGTTATATTAGTTAGCTGCTGCTGTTGTTGCGTTTTCAGTTGAACCTTCTGTAGAACCTTCACTTGAGCCTTCGCTTGGCTTTTCTGTAGAATCTTCTACTTTCTTTGGAACTTCTTTACACTTTTCTACGATGAAATCAAATACTTCATTGTATAATACTTCATATTTTCTTTCTTCTGTATATTTTTCTCTGTACTGCTCTTCAATGTTATTTAACATATCATCAATTGACTTAAAGCCATATTCATTAACATAAGTCATAAGATTTTCATTGTATTCTTCATCAGATACTGTAAAACCTTCTTTTGCTGCGATTAATGTTACAACCATCTTTGTCTTAACATATTCTTCTGCTGTAGAAGCACAGTATGTCTCATATGTTGCCTGTGTCATACCGTTGTATGCTAAATACTGATCCCATGTATATCCGAAATATGTTGCGTACATCTGATATTCATTAGAAATACTTGCCTTAATATTAGTCATTGCATCATTGTATTCTTCTTCTGGCATACCAGTAAATGTACACTTTTCAAGAATCTGCTTAAATGCTGCTTCAAACTTTGAGTTATCATATGTGTCCTTTGCTGACTTTTCAAGAGACTCTCTTAAATATTTCTTCATACCATCAACAGTGCTGAACTTATCTGTAAGACCATTGTCTGTTGCTACCTTCTTAGCAAGTTCATCATTTTCTTCAGGTAACTTAAGGTCATTAACATGGTTAACCTTTACCTTAAAGATTACATCCTTACCTGCTAAATCTGTAGAACTGTAATCTGTTGGGAATTTACAAGGAATCTCTACTTCCTTACCAATCTCTACGCCTACAAGACCTTCATCTAAATCTTTGATGAATTTACCTGAACCTACTGTATATTCCTGGTTTTCTGCTGTACCATTTTCAAATGCTACGCCATCAAGTAAACCTGAGAAGTTAAGGTTGATAGCATCTCCCTTTTCAACTTTTCCTTCTGTCTTCTTAACAGTTTCGCCATATTCGCCGATAAGCTTTTCATATTCTTCTTTAAACTTTTCATCTGTTATAACAAGATCGTCCTTATTAACTTCAACTTCAATTCCTGTGTAAGAACCCAATACTACGAAATCATTGTAATCGTATTTTACATTTTTATTGGACTTGTCATCCTTTTTACATGCTACTGCTGACATCAACACAAGCAGTACTAATGTTAATGCTATAATTCTCTTTTTCATTAAAAATTCCTCTCTCTGTCTTATATTGCATACGCTAGTATACTATAACATATTCTTCCTGTTTTTTAAAGAGTTAATTTTACATTTCACATATTTTTCATCTTTAATTCACGAAAAGAATACCCATTTATTATATCATATAATTACTAAAACTTCTAATATTTTTTGAAAAATCTTAGAAATTATAGTATAATACCTTTTATAATACTGTGGAGGCTAAAAATATGCTTAAAAAATATATAACATTACTTTTAATTATAGGAATAATTTTTATAAATACAGCCTGCTCCAATGCTAATTCAACAGCAACAGTAAATGCCTTCAAATTAAATACATTTGTAACCATTACTGCAAAAGGTAAAAATGTTAATAAAACTGTTCTAAATGAGTGTGTACAATTATGTGACTACTACGACCTTATATTTTCAAAAACTAATCCTGACAGTGAATTATACAAATTAAACAACGGCCAGACCATAACTCCTTCAAAGGAGCTTCTTGAATTGGTTGATTTAGGCATTAAATATGGTGAACTTACACAAGGAAGCTTTGATATTACCATAGGTAGCGTTAATAAATTATGGGATTTTTCCGGTCAAAATAATACCCTTCCTGACCATAATAAAATTAAAGATGCTCTTCAATATGTTAATTATACCAACTGTACAACAACTGATAATTCGATAATTCTTAAGCCCGGTATTGAGTTGGATTTAGGAGCTTTAGCCAAAGGCTATATAGCTGATAAAATGAAAGATTTTTTAATTGAAAAAGGAATAGAAAATGCAATCATTAACCTTGGAGGTAACATCTACTGTATCGGTAACGAAAAATATAATATTGGCATACAAAAGCCTTTCGCCGACAGAAGTGAGCCTGCCCTTTCAATCAAATTAACCAATGCTAGCGTGGTTACCGCAGGTGTTTATGAGCGTTGCTTCTTTGTTGACGATAAGCTTTATCATCACATTTTAAATCCTAAAACAGGTTACCCTTACAATAATGACCTTCTAAGCGTAACAATCATTTCCAAAGAATCAAAAACAGCCGATGCATTAAGCACCAGCTGTTACACTCTCGGTTTAGAAAAGGGTCTTGAGCTTATAAACAGTACTCCTGATTGCTATGGAGTCTTTATAACCTCAGACTACAAAATTATATATTCGGACGGACTTTTAAACAACTATGATGTAACAGTTGTTGACTGAAGTAATGTCTGTCCCACCTTATTAATAAGCAGGCTAAGTTCAATGTCCTGCTTATAATTTTTGCCTAAATGTTTTTCTAAATCTTCTTCTTTTTCACATTTATAGGTATTCATATAATTGTTAATCTCAGCGGTAATCTCGTCTTGACTAACAGTTATATTTTCATATTCAGCAATTGCTAAAACAAGCATCTGCTGCTTTATAAGCTTGTGACCATACAATTCCAAATCTGCATTAAACTCGTCCCTGTCAGCATATCCTATACCTCTTAAATATTCTTCAAAGGTCATCTTATATTTTGTGGAAGCCAAATTTTCATGCTCTTTAATAATATTGTTAAGCTTTAAATCAATTGCTTCAAATATGCTTTGTGGAATGCAATTAATATCTGAATTATTCATAATAATTTTCCACGCTTCATCAATGATAGCATTATCATAAGCTTCACTGGACAATTTGTTTTCATTGGCAAATGTAATCTTTAAATTCTTATATTCACCTAATGAAACCATAGTACCTGCATTAAATGGTAAATTAACCACATCTATTGTTGTAGCTATTGTTGTACTTTCTTCTGTTGCATTTACATTGGTATCGCCATTATTTTTATCGCCCTTTGAGCAAGCCGCCAGACAAAACGAAAGTACACAAAGCACAAGACAAATCAGCCTTTTCATTATTTCTTAAACTCCATTACTTTATCATAGAATAATTTTTCTGCTTTTTCCTGATACACATCATAGCTAATTTGCTTCTTTGCATGTTCGCCATAATATTCATATAACTTTTCAATTGTTGTATATGTGCTGTCTAAATATTCTTTAGCTTTTTCATCTCTCTCAGCATCTGTTACTGTAATTCCTTCTTTTTCAAGAGCAAGAATTAAAGCCATCTTTGTCTTTAAATATTCCTTTGCCTTTGTATCACAATATTCAATCATCTTAGAATCAATGCAACCAGGATATACATTATCAAGGAAATCCTGTCTTGAAATTGCAGCCATACCTGATGTAGATTTTACATATTCATACTGAGCCTCAATCTCCTCTTTAATTCTTACTGTGTGATATGAAAGCTCACCTGCAGGATACTCATTTACCGTAACGGCTTCTTCAATTTTCTTCATCACGCCTTCTAAAATCTCTGCCTTAGCAACATCTGTCATCTTTTTCTTTAATTCTTCTTCAAACTTTTCTTTTGTAAGATTTTCATAACCATACTGCTTTCCAAATGCTTTTAAAAATTCTTCATCATATTTAGCAGGAATAAGCTCGTACACTTCGTCAACATGAATACTATATTCTATTGTGCGTCCTTTAACTCTTTCATCTGAAAAATCATCAGGGTATGTAACTGTTACCTTCTTATCATCTCCTGCTTTAAGACCTATGAATTCATTTTCAAAATGTTTAATATAAGGATAAGCTTCTGTTGTCTCTAAGATATATGCCTTGTTAATCTTTTCCAGCTTAGGCATAACTTCTGAAGTTACCTTATTAACTGCTTCTAAATCAAATACAAGATAGCCCTTCTTTTCAACAGCCTTTTCTTTATTAACCTTATATTCACCAAAAATATTTAACCAGTCATTAATCTGAACATTAAGTTCATCTTCTGTTATATCAAGCTTTGAATAATCAAAACCAATATCATAAGAAAATGTGCCTAAGGTAACACATTCATTATATGCCTTATCTGGTGCAACTGTTGTTGCTTCCTCTTTATTTTTTTCCTTTTTACAAGCGAATATAGTTAATGTTAATGCTAATAACATAACTATCGCAAGAATTCTTTTTTTCATAGTAGTCCTCCATAAATACCGTAATTGGATTAATTTTATCATATTTAATCGAATAATAAAATAGTTTAAGAAAATAAATCTTAAAAAATTCACATTTATAGTTGACAAATTATAAATGTTAGTTTAAACTAATATTAGTAATCATTATTATTTTTTGAAAGGAGATTACATATGAAACAAATAAAATACAGCCGACAAAGGGAAGCCATCAAGAACTTTCTTGTGTCAAGAAATGACCATCCTACCGCCGACTTTATATATAATAATGTAAGGACTGAATTTCCTAATATAAGCTTAGGAACGGTTTACCGCAACCTTTCTTTATTAGTAGAGATGGGCGAAGCAATCAAGGTACCAAGCACGGATGGCTGCGAACACTTCGATGGCGATACATCAAAACATTATCATTTTATATGCAATAAATGTTCATGTATAAAGGATTTACAGATGGGCAATATTGATATAATTGACAGCGTAGCTTCAAGTAATTTTGAAGGTGAGATAAGTGGCCACACAGCCTATTTTTACGGACTTTGTCCAGAATGTAAAATTAATTAAAAATTTTTCAAAAAATGTGTTGACATATAAAAATAAATATGTTATAACAATATTAGTAACAATTACTGTTATCAATTACAAATGATATAAATTATATTTTAAAGGAGATGTTTATTTATGAAAAAGTATGTATGTGCAATTTGTGGTTATGTTCACGAAGGTAATGAGGCTCCAGAAGCCTGTCCAATCTGTAAGGCTCCAGCTTCAAAGTTTGAAGAACAGTCAGGCGAAATGACTTGGGCTGCTGAACACATCGTTGGTGTTGCTCAGGGCGTAAGAGAAGATATAATTAAAGACTTAAGAGACAATTTTACAGGCGAATGTACAGAAGTAGGTATGTACCTTGCAATGGCTAGAGTAGCTCACAGAGAAGGTTATCCTGAAATCGGCCTTTACTGGGAAAAAGCAGCATGGGAAGAAGCTGAACACGCAGCTAAATTTGCTGAATTACTTGGCGAAGTAGTAACACCAAGCACAAAGAAGAACCTTGAGCTTAGAGTTGCTGCTGAAAATGGTGCAACAGCAGGTAAATTCGACCTTGCTAAGCGTGCAAAAGAATTAAATCTTGATGCAATCCACGATACAGTTCATGAAATGGCTAGAGATGAGGCAAGACATGGTAAAGCATTTGAAGGTTTATTAAAGAGATATTTTGGTTAGGATATAAAAAAATGAGGATAGATGCAAGTCTATCCTCGTTTTATTTATAATACTTTGACTATCTTAACTTATTCATTTGATTCTTTGTTAGAATTTACAATATTTTTCTCATTCATCATCTTAAGCAGTTCCACCATATCGTCACTATTTGATATCAACTGCCCAAACCCAAATAACACAAGTGCTCCTAGCCACGACACTATAATACCTATTGCCATTATTATTACAGCTTCAAAAATTGCACCATCAGCCATTAGACTTAAGCCCCAAACAACAACAAGTACCATACTTATTATACAAATAATTTGTGCAAGCGTCCTAATTTTATCTCCAACACGATTAAACATATCTTTGTCTCCTTATCTTCACAAAATTTTTAATTCCCAAAACCAGCACTACCATCATCACAATCGCCCCTATAAGAGCCGAACAAAAATACAATAATTCAGGTCTTGCAAATAATACCAATATTAACACTGCCAGCAATAGAACCTGAAATATGTACGATAACACCATACCTATCCTATACCCTATCATTGCGCCCTTGGGCAGTTTCAATAAAAGCAAAGCCAGCACCGCTGGAAGCCCTATTGCCAAAGCAAATATACCCGGAATCCAGCAAAAGACAATTCTATATATTCCAATAGCAGCTTTTCCGGTCATATAATTAAAATTATTAATTATTCTGGCATAGCCTTCCACATCTTCCACACCATTTTCATCAACTTCATAATTTACGCTTTCAAGTTCCTTGGTTGCCATATTAGATTTCACTGTAGCAAATACCACAATTCCAAGCAGTAACACAACAGGTATCAGAACCAACAAAAAATTAATCTTTACCAATCTATTCATATTCATATACCACCATTACATCCTCTTCCATAAATGCATTTATGTTGCCCTTTAATGCCCTTTTCGTAATCTCATAAATCTTCTTTGCATCACATAAAATGCAGTCCGCATCCAACAACTTACATCTTTTTGCTGCACCATATTCAAAATAATTATCAAGCATTTTATCGTAGCTTTCCGAAATGTGCGCCGTCGTAGGATTATAGTGTCTGTACATCGCAACTTCCTTTAAGTCACCCTGAGGCATTCTTATGTAAAATGTCTGCGCTTCCTTAGTAAATCTCTCAGGAACTAAAAGCATCTCTTCCACCGCATGAATAAATGTGTTACGAATGTGTGTTACACCCACTAATAAAATCTTACCCTCGACATCAAGAAGTCTTCCAAAGCAACCATTTTTAGGACATGGGGTAGTCGCAAATTCATCACCTTTTACATATTCTTCAGCTAATTTACCTGCTGCTACAACACTATGAGTTGGATGCAAAGAACGATACGCCCCCTCCTTTTTCAAAAAAACATTTGGCAAAATACCGACACAGGCCGGTTCCGTTTTAGGATCAAATACCTTATAATCCTCACCCATCTGCTTCCATGTATGCGCCGGCATCATAAACAGACCTTCCTTAAAATAATCCATAAATCCGTCAATTACTTCATCTGCTCTGCCTTCTACTTCTCCTAAAGACTTCATAGAAGCATGTACCATTACTACATCATCTTTATTCAGACCCATAGCTTTTAAATCATTTTGTAAATCTATTCGAGTATACATAATTATTCTCCATTTCTTATCATTTTCATTATAACATCAAAATTTTTTTAGTCAACTTTCAAAAAAGTATTGACATCAATATTTATATGATGTAGTATTAAATTGTTCTTGATGTAGTTTTCATTACTACGTCATATAGTTAAGACTTTTGGATATAATATATATTAGCAAAATTAGAAAGGACGATTATTTATGAGTAAATTTATTAAAAAAGCAAAAGACCCTGGTAGCGCAGTAACACATTTTATCGGAATGTTAATGGCAATATTTGCTGCTACACCTATTATAATCAAGGCTGCCAGAACCAGCGATAGACTTCATGTAACAGCAATTACAATATTTGCAATAAGCCTTATTTTGTTATATGCAGCCAGCACCAGCTATCACTATTTTAATTTAGGCGAAAAAATTAACAAACGCCTAAAAAAATTAGACCATATGATGATTTTTGTTCTCATAGCAGGCACATATACACCAATCTGCCTTACAGTCATCGAACCACCTACCGGCTATTTCCTTTTATCCCTAGTATGGGGCATTGCCATTGTAGGTATTATAATCAAGGGATTTTTTGTATTTTGTCCAAAATGGTTTTCATCAGCCCTCTACATTGCAATGGGTTGGGTATGTGTAATCGCATTTACACAGATTATGAACGGGCTTCCGACAGCAGGCTTCCTTCTTTTATTAATCGGAGGAATTATTTATACAATCGGCGGTGTCATTTATGCACTTAAACTTCCCCTTTTCAATAGCAGACACCAAAACTTTGGTTCCCACGAAATATTCCATATCTTTGTTATGGCTGGAAGCTGCTGCCACTTTATAATGATGTTTATTTATGTATCTTAATTGGTGCAAGCCCATTCGCTCGAAAACACGCTTGCAAGGTAGAAGTCCATTTGCACGAAAACACGCTCTCGCTACTTTCCGACGCAATGGTACATAAGTGGCTGTACGACTATCATCGTCCACCCACTAAGTACCAGCGTCTCCAAAGTGTTTTCTTTGCAAATGGAACTTCACCTGTATATTATCAGTCCCTTTAAGTTTTTCATAGCTTGAGGGATTTTTTAATTCCTA
>JAZQMK010000096.1:0-24708 GCA_045543455.1 Lachnospiraceae bacterium | reverse complement strand
ACTTATGTAAGTGTCATCGCTGATTATTTTATAATCGCTACTGGTGCAAACAAGAGTCAGGTTCAGGCAATGGTTGACAACGTAGAAGAAGAGTTGTTAAAACAAGGTGTTGAGCCAAAACAAATCGAAGGATATTCAAGTGCTAACTGGATTCTTCTTGATTATGCAGATATTATCGTCCATGTATTTTCAAGTGAGGACAGATTATTCTATGATCTTGAAAGAATCTGGAAAGACGGAAAAATAATAGAAGAATTATAATTTATAGGAATTTGTTCACTTTGCTGTGAAATCTTTTACACGTCAATGTGACAATGTCATTACGATTAACAAAGTCTAGTTAACATAAGAAAATTATGTCAACTAGACTTTGTTTTATATAATATTAAATCTCATAAGACCGATTACTTTTCCTAAAATCTCTACATGATCAGTATAAATAGGGTCCATATCATCATTTTCCGGCTGAAGTCTGTATCGTCCGTCTTCTTTATAAAAACGTTTAACAGTAGCAGAGTCATCGACTAAGGCCACAATAACTTCTCCATTATGAGCAACATTCTGCTTCTTAACTAATATAAGATCTCCATCATAAATACCCATATTAATCATACTTTCACCTTTTACCTTTAACATAAAGGTATCTTCGTTAGGCATAATCTCTACCGGCATAGGGAAGTAATCTGTAATGTTCTCTACGGCAAGAAGCGGCATACCTGCAGCAACCTGACCTAAAAGTGGAACATTAACTACTTCACGTCTTGTAAGATTAAATGTGTCATCTATAATCTCTATAGTTCTTGGCTTAGTAGGGTCTCTTCGTATGTAACCGTTCTTCTCAAGAGTCTCTAAGTGAGAGTGAACAGAAGAAGTTGACTTAAGATTAACTGCTTCACATATCTCTCTAACTGATGGTGGATAACCCTTACTTAAAATCTCTGCTTTTATAAAATCTAATATATCTTGTTGCTTTGCTGTAATTCTACCTGGCAAAATAAATCCTCCATTCTAAAGCGTAGTGTAAAAACTACTTGTGACGCTTTGGCACAGATTCAGTATATCATACCTTAAATAAAAATGCAAACACTTATTCCGAAAATTTGTTCGATTTTTTAAAAAATCCTATTGACAAACATTTGTTCTGGTGGTATATTATAGAAAAATAAATACGAACAGATGTTTGGAGGAATTGTTATGAAGAAGACTAATTTGATTATATTAACAGTATTACTCGTAGGAGTTATAGTTGGAGGAATTGCTATATTTAACAGCAATCAGGTGTCAGGTAACAATAAGATTACATATACTAAGTGCTGTACCAATATTGAAGTTCAACAGGGCGATACATTATGGGATTATGCTAAAGAATATGCATTAGATACACAGGATTATAGAGATTATATTGCAGAAGTAAAAGCTTTGAATAATATAATAGATGACAACATACGTCAGGGCGACAATATTGTTATCATCTATTACGTAGAGAATAATTAATTATTTTACGAATCTTTCTGGCCAACCTTCAAGGTTACCACTTAATATTGCTGAGAATATTCTTTCCTTACAGCCGGGATTTTCATTAGTCAGCTGTTTTACAAGATTTTTTGCATATTCTCTTTTAGTAAAGCCATCTGCTGGGCAAAGATTTTTTATAGTAGGGATATTATATTTATTTTTAAAACCTATTATATCCGCTTCATATACATACATTAATGGTCTTATTAGAGTTAAATCTGTACGATCAAGATATGTCTTAGGAGAGAAGGTGTGTATTCTGCCTTCATATATCAAAGACATTAAAAATGTATCTATTATATCATCTTTATGATGAGCATATGCAATTTTGTTGCAGCCTAATTCTTTAACCTTTTCATTAAAGGCTCCTTTTCTCATTTTTGCACATAAAGAGCATGGATTGTTCTCTTTTCTAACATTGAATATTATCTCATATATTTCAGTGTCTACAATTGTGTAATTTACCCCTAATTCTTTGCAATAATCACTTATAGGAGTAAAGTCCATACCATCTATGCCAAGATTAACTGTAATGGCCTCAATTTCAAATTTTTTAGGATAAAATCTTTTTAAAGCATTTAAGGCGCAGAGCAGTGCAAGACTATCTTTTCCACCTGAGATTCCTATTGCAATTTTATCATTTTCTTCAATTAGATTATATTCATCAACAGCCTTTCTTGTCAGGCTTAATAATTGTTGTAATTTCATTAGTGTTATATCCTCATTATCAATAAATATTTCAACCTATTATAGCCTAAAACTAGACAAAATTGCAATACTCTGATAAAATTTATAAGATAAATAATTTTCATACATTGGAGGACTTATGAACTTTAAAGATTTAGGTATCCAGGATGCCTTAATATTAGGATTAAATAAACAAAAAATTACAGAACCAACCGATATACAACAACAGGTATATTCTAAAATTATCGATAATTCCAATGTCATTGCCCGTTCTCAAACTGGTTCAGGCAAGACTTTGGCATATTTATTGCCATTATACCAAAAGATTGATTTAGATAATAGAACAACTCAGGCCATAATATTGGTTCCAACTCATGAACTTGCTATGCAGGTACATAAGCAGATTGAGTTATTATCAAAGAATTCAGGAATTAACCTTACTTCAGCAGTGATTATTGGTAATGCTAATATAGAACGTCAGATTGATACACTTAAGAAAAAGCCATTCATAGTAGTTGGTACACCTGGAAGAATTCATGAGCTTATTAAAAAGAAGAAAATTCAGGCTCATACAACAAAAACTATAGTTATTGATGAAGCTGACAGAATGCTTGATAAAAACAATATTCAAGCTGTTAAAGATGTTCGTAAAACAGCTATGCGTGACACACAAATTTTACTGTTTAGCGCAAGCATCAACGATAAAACAATCAATGCAGCTAAAGATATTTTAACTAATCCGGTTATTATCAAAACTTCTGATAAAACTAACATTCCAACAAATATCGAACATTTGTTCTTTGTGGTAGAACAGCGAGATAAGATTGAAATGCTTAGAAAACTTTCAAAAAGTATCAATCCAAAGAAAGCTATGGTTTTTATTAATAAAGCCTATGACATTGAAGAAGCTACACAAAAACTTAAATATCATCAATACAATGCAGAATGTATCTATGGTAAAGTAGATAAATTGCAACGTAAAAATATAATTAATAACTTTAGAACCGGTAAATTACAGTTTTTAATTGCAACAGACATTGCAGCACGTGGATTAGATATTGAAGGCGTTACAACAATATTTAATATATCAATGCCAGAGGATCCAAAAGATTATTTACACAGAGCCGGTCGTTGTGCACGTAATAATGAAAAAGGTTTATGTGTATCAATTATAACCGAACAAGAATTACCTTTAATTAAATCATATCAAAAAGCTTTTGGTATAAATATATTACAAAAGCGCCTTTATCAAGGAAAAATCGTAAGAAAGTAATTTATTTGAGGAAAATGCAAAAAGCGTTTTTTTCTACATATAGTTTTTCGTTAAACTATGGTTTAGCGAAAAAATCTATCTACTCTATCTCAAGGATGTGAACTATACTTATGGCTGATAATTTATCATATCATGAACAGGAAAAAATAAAAAATACCAAAAAGCTTCGTACTTTACTTGATGATTTACCAAGTATTTGCGAAACATTTTTTAGAGGCATTGCTCAGACAACGGCACCTCGTACTCAAATTGCATATGCCATAGATTTAAAATGTTTTTTTGAATATCTGGTTCAATGTCATCGCAAATTTAAAGGCAAAGCAATTATAGATATAGAGATTAATGATTTAAAAAATGTTGAATCTGAAGATATTGAAAAATTTTTAGATTATCTGCAATTATATGAAAAAGATGGTGTAGAGATTACTAATAACGAGCGTGCTATAAAGCGTAAATTGGCTACTATCCGCTCCTTTTATAATTATTTTCATCGAAACAAATTAATCAATGTAAACCCTGCCAGTCAGGTTCTTATGCCTAAGATTCACGATAAAGCAATTGTACGTTTAGATCCTAATGAAGTTGCTTCTTTATTGGATAATATTGAAAATTCTACTGCTGCTTCGTATAAAAAGCTTAAACCACGAGATTTAGCAATACTTACACTATTATTAGGTACAGGAATACGTGTTTCTGAATGCGTGGGACTGGATATTGAAGATGTAGATTTTGACAATGACAGAATCAAAATAGTAAGAAAAGGTGGTTATGAAGCCTTCGTATATTTTGGCGAAGAAGTGCGTGAAGAGTTACTATCATATCTTAATATAAGAAAGGGAATTGTCGCAGCGACACCTTTAGACGAACATGCTCTCTTCCTCTCTTCCCAAAGAAAACGTCTTTGCGTAAGAAGTGTTGAGATTTTAGTAAAGAAATATGCTAAAACAGTAACTACTGTCAAAAAAATCACTCCACATAAACTTAGAAGTACATATGGCACTAGTCTGTATCAGGAAACCGGTGATATATACCTTGTAGCTTCTGTATTAGGTCATAAAGATGTTAATACAACCAGAAAGCATTATGCTGATATTGATGATGAATCTAAACGAAGTGCAAAAGATAAGGTTACTTTAAGAGAAAAAAAGATATAGTTTACATAACTATATTATGTAAACTATATCAAATTTAATCTTCTTCATTTTCAGTAGCAACTATATTTATAATTGATTCTTTTATGATATATTCACAATTTTTATCAATTAAAATATAGGTTATAACATAACTTCCAACTTTATCTGTATATACTCTTCCACGTACAACCAATTGCTTTGAAACATCATTATCTAATGCATCATAAGCCTTTACACCAACAGTATATCCAAAATAACTGCCTAATGGTAAATCTAGTGTATCTGGTACTCCTTCTATCCTACCTATGCCATTTTCTAAGTAACAATTACCTATTGCATCATCTGTAGGCTCCCATGGGACCAAATCCGGAATTTGTTTGTGTTCAGGAATTGTAATATAATATGGCTTAATCTCATTATATATAACTTCGATTTGTGTGCCATTTGGACAATTATCATATATCCATTTTGCATCAGCTACATATAAATATACCAGATTAGTAGCCTTTATTTCTGTTCCTAATTTATTAAATACCTTAGTATTTAATTTGTTATGCTCCATCATAGTATATGGGCAGGATTGTAATTGAATACCGGTATCAGATTTGCAGGCATATTGGGCAAATTCACCATTGTCTAATGGACGCCATATATATCTGCTATCTAGTTTAGTTAATCCCGTAGCTGTTGATTTAGATACGGAACAAAGCATAGTTTTATAAGGCTTTTTATACTCATTATTTTCATCGAGAGTATAAATCTGTACATAATTTAGAGCTGTATTAATTGTAATTTTATACTTTAATATAGTTTGTTGACCATCTGTAGTTGGTTCTACTTGTGTTGTGGTCGAAGTATTAGTATCACTACTGTTTTCTTCAGCAAAAGCACTTGTAGTTGTTCCTTCATTACTACTTTGGCTATCTGCCTTCATACTATTTATAAGAAATATAATACCTATTATAAATACAAGTAAAATCAAAGCATATATACCAAACATTTTGCTTTTTATTATTGATTTTAGCGTTGTTCTCCTTGATTTATAATACATAATCCTATTCTTCCTTATTTTTCTTTATTAAAAATTTCAATATAACTCAATAATAAATCTACACAACCATCTATTCCTAATTTGCTACTGTCAAGGCATAAATTATAGCTTCTTGTATCGCCCCAGCGCTTATTAGTATAATAGTTATAATAGCTTGAACGTTTCTTATCAGTCTTTAAAATGCGTTCTTTAGCTTTTCCTATAGTAATATCATGTCGTTTAGAAATAACTTTTGCTCTGTATTCTACAGGTGCACTGATAAATACATTTATAACATTATCATAGTCTTCTAAAACATAATCTGCACAACGTCCTACTATAACGCAAGATTCTTCTGATGCAATTTTTTTAATAGCATCAAATTGTGCTAAAAATACTTTTTGATTAAGTGGCATTTCCATATTATTTGAGTAACCTAATGCATATGTATCCATAACTAATGAATATAAAAAGCTGTTTGTTGGCTTTTCGTCATGATTTACAAATAATTCCTCACAAATGCCACTTTCTTTTGCAGCTCTTTCAAGTAGTTCTCTGTCATAGCATTTTACACCAAGTTTTTCGGCTAGTTTTTGTCCTATTTCATGTCCGCCACTGCCATATTCTCGTCCGATTGTAATTACTAATTTGCTCATTGCTATTACCCCCTTAGTTTGGTTAATAATTTTGAAAAATATTCAGGTAAATCAGAATCAAATTCTATATATTTTTTCGTTCTAGGATGGATAAATCCAATAACCTTAGCGTGTAAAGTCTGTCCTTGAAGATTAAAATTTGATTTTGCACTTGTATAAACTTCATCACCTAGTAAAGGATGATTTATTGAAGACATATGAACACGTATCTGGTGTGTTCTTCCAGTTTCAAGCTTACATTCTATATAGGCAAATTTATTGAGATTTTCAATTACTCTATAATGAGTTATTGCTTCTCTTCCATTTTTTAAATCAATTGCCATTTTTTTGCGTTCTACAGGATGTCTTCCAATTGGAGCATTTATTGTTCCTTCCATATCTGAAAAAGAATTATATACTATCGCATGATATTTTCTTGTAACAGTATGTTCACTAATTTGCTTTGCTATAAAATTATGTGCATAATCATTTTTGCATACTATCAAAAGACCTGTTGTATCCATATCTATACGATGAACAATTCCCGGTCTTAACACTCCGTTTATACCGGATAAATTGTCTTTGCAATGATACATAAGACCATTTACAAGTGTATCAGTATAATGACCTGGTGCAGGATGAACAACCATACCCTTAGGCTTATTTACGACGATTACATCGTCATCTTCAAATACTATGTCTAGCGGTATATTTTCAGCCTTTATTTCTAATGGAACCAAATCTGGAATATTAACAACAATATCATCGCCTAATGATAGCCTATAATTAGATTTACAGCTTTTTTCATTGACTGTAATACAATTATCTGCAATCAGTTTTTGAATGTAGGATCTAGAAATATCATTTAAATTTATGGCAATATATTTATCAAGTCTTTCGCCTACATATTCTTCTTCAATTGTAAAAGTATATTTAGTCATTTTTCTTTTCCTTTTTCTTGAAAAGATAATCAAAATCATCGTCTTTTAAAACAAATAAAATTAAAATGGAAAGTAATATAGTACCTACTACAATATAGCTGTCAGCAATATTAAAAATTGGAAAATCAATAGGTAAAAAATAGATAAAATCATGTACATATCCATTTAAGACTCTATCAATCATATTGCCAATTGCACCAGCTAGTATTAATATTAAAGCAGCCTTCACAAAGTTATATTTCTTACCATTTGGAGTTTTTAAATAAATATAAACTATAATAAATGTTATTATCACTGTTAAAATTAAAAACATTGGAATTTTACCACTTAACATACCCCAGGCTGCGCCAGCATTTGTAGTATATTCAAAATGCAAAATGTTCTTAATCAACTTATAAGCTTCTTTATCGCGCAAATTCTTTACAGCAAGCATTTTGCTTATCTGGTCAACGGCTATTAGTATAACAAAAATCACCCATGGTATAGTTTTTTTTATTATTCTCATATTGCCCTCCACTACTTAATTACTTCTGATAAAGAAGATATTATTTCTTCATCACTAACATTTCTATCAATAAAAGCTTCACCAATTTTATTTAATAATATAAATTTAATTTGACCCTTATCCATCTTTTTATCACTTTTTGATACAATGAGAATCTCATTAATATCAAGGTTTTCAACAGATAACTTAAAATCAAAAGCTTTAAATAATTCAAAAGCCTCTGCATATTCATTATTTGAAATATAGCCTCTGTTCATACTTATCTTAAGTGCAGTAATCATTCCTAATACAACACATTCGCCATGATATAGAGAGAAGTCCATAAGCTTTTCAATAGCATGTCCTAATGTATGCCCAAAATTTAATATAGCTCTTATGCCTAGTTCTTTTGGATCATTTTCAACTACCTGCTTTTTGTTAAGACAGCTTCTATAAACCACTTCCTCGAGTGTTATAACATCCTTTGCTAATATGTTATCTATATTTTCTTTGATAAAGCTATAGAAATCAGAATCAGTAATATAACCATACTTTATTACTTCGCCCATACCGGAATTAAATTGTCTTTGACTTAATGTGTGTAATGTAGATGTGTTAATATATACTAATTTAGGCTGATGAAAGGCACCAACCATATTTTTGTAAGCTTTAAAATCAACACCAGTTTTACCACCAACACTACTGTCTACCTGTGCTAATAAAGATGTTGGAATCTGAATAAAGTCAATACCTCTTAAATATGTGGCCGCACAATATCCTGTCAAATCACCTACAACACCGCCACCTAAAGCTATAAGATAGTCTTTTCTATCAAATTTATTAACTATAAGATATTCGTATAATGAAGTAACTGTGTCTAAGTTCTTATTTTCTTCACCTGCTTCAAATACAAAAGAAAATACCTTATAATCATCATTTAATAAATCTCTTATTTCTTCTAAATACAATGCGGCTACATTAGAATCACTTACGATACAAATCTTTCTGCCACTTATATCAAGTTTATTAAGCTGTTCTTTTAATACTGAGAAATCATTTTCAATAACAATGTCATAATAATCTGTTATGCTAGTTGTAATATTTATATTCCTTGACATATATTTTATTCCTCATTAAGCTCTATAAAATTTGTATCCTTTTTAGATGCATTTGCTGCAATTTCTTGTTTTGCAGTATTAACATCAGTAACTACTGTATTCATAATTTGTGAATTAAACTTGTAATTGTCACTGTTAACAATATCAATCTGTGTGTTAGCAAGTTGCTTGATTTGAATTTTAAAAATCTCATACTGTTTTGAAAGTGCATCAATCTGGGCATTGAGATTAACTAATTCAAGCTTTGCATCTTCAACAATCTTCTTTGCGTTAAATCTTGCTTCATCTTCAATAACTTTTTCTTTTGCACGTGCTTCTGCAATTCTTTCCTCTGCTGTATTCTCAGCTACAATTAAAGCTTTTTGAAGTGATTTTTCAATATTTTTATAAGTTGAAATTTTGTTTGTTAAAATTGATACTTTATCTTCTAATTCCTTATTAGCTTTGAATAAAGTTTCATAGTCATAATACACTTCTAAAAGGAATGCATCCATATCCTTTTTTGAATAACCAAAACCACCCTTGTGATTCTTATTTTTAATATCTATTGGTGTTAACATAGTGTATCCTCCTTATATATATTTGTGTAGCTTTACGTAAATACGTCCTTTTTTAGTAATCGAGCCAGCATTAATATATTTAAATTTCCCTAATCCTCTAACAGAAATAACATCATTTTCTTTTATGTTATAGCTATTGGTTGTAATTATTCGTCCATTAACAAACACCTTTCCGTCATTAATTAATGGAATAACATTACCTCTGGATTTATTAAATACAAGGGATAAAATACAATCAAGTCGTAATGAAGCAATGCTTCCATTAATTTCTTCATAGCGACATTGAAAATTCTTGCCGTCAAAATCTACCTTCTCTATCTTAACTGTGGTATTTTTAACCTTAAACAGGTTGTTAACAATGTAATCAGCCATATTATCCATAACAAATACATAAGCACAATTATTGTCAACAAGAATATCTCCAATTCTGCCTCTGTCAATTCCAAGATTTAAAATAGAACCTAAGAAATCCCTATGATTTAAATCTGCACTAAACTTAGCGTTAAGAGGTGAAATTTTAAGAACGGTTATGGGTAAAGATACATTTTCCTTAAATGTATCAGGTACAAATGCAATTAATTTACGTTCTGCCTCTTCATAACCGCCACTTACAACATTTGAGATGTATGTATAATCTTTAATATATCTGTAATATATATTCTGCTCATTAAGATTAAGAAAATCACTATACTGTGGAATATCCCTGTGATACGCAAAATCTGCCAAATCAGCAAGTCTCTTTTTTAATATATCTTCCATAATTATTAATAATCATATTTTGAAATGTTATATATATCAGACTCCTCAAAAAAGTCACCTGATAAATCTACTGTATTAGGTGTAGCAATAATTATATTGCTTGCGATTTTTTGCATATTACCATTAATAGCTGTACATGCACCTGAAGTATAATCAATAATTCTTTGACCTACATCATTTGGTACTCCTGCAAGATTAAGAACTACCGCTCTTCCCTTTAAAAGAACTTCTACAATCTCGTTTACATCATCACCAAAAGCCTTTGGCTTAATAACGCATACTTCTAATCCACTTTTTTGTCCTTGTTGCATAGAAATCACCCTACCATTATTTTTTGTTTTATTGTTCTTTTTAACATAGCTTTCAAGCTTTACTTTTGTAGGACTTTCAGGTTCGTCATCTACATCATAACTAGCTTTTTTTGAAGTTTGAGGTTCTTCTTCGAAATAATCTTCATCATCATATACTTCATCTTCATCATAATCATCTGGTTTTAATCTCATAAATTCCAATAATTTGTTAAATTGCATAATTATTCTCCTAACTCTTAAATAGTATAATTTCTTTCTCCGAAGATTCCGGTTCCAACTCTTACATGAGTAGCACCTTCTTCAATGGCTACGGCATAATCACCAGTCATTCCCATTGATAATACCTCCATATTAATATTATCAATGTTTTTGTGTTTTATGTCAACACTTAATTGTTTTAATTTAGCGAAATATATACGATTTTCTTCTGCATTTTCAGTAAATGGGGCAACTGTCATCAAACCCTTAACCTTTATATTTTTTAATTTGCTTATTTGAACTACAGTATCCATAAGATTTTCACTTGTAAGACCAAATTTACTTTCTTCATTTGCCACATTTACTTCAAGTAAAATCTCTGCAATTACAGACTTTTTAGCAGCTTCTTTATCAATAACCTGTGCTAGTTTTAAAGAATCTACAGAATGAATAAGCTTTACCTTGTCCACAATATATTTAACCTTATTAGTCTGTAAATGTCCTATCATATGCCAATTTAAGGCTTCATCATTAAAATATTCAATTTTATCACATAATTCCTGTACCTTATTTTCTCCAAAATCTAATACTTCTTCCTTATGTGCGGCTAAAATCATATCAACAGGCTTTGTTTTGCTAACTGCAATAAGTGTAACTTCATCTGTACTACGACCGACTTTTTCACATGCTGACTTTATATTAGCCCTAACTTCCTTAAGATTCTCTTTTATATTAAGCATTTTTATCTCCATTTCTAATAAATAATATCTTCTTCATTTATATTTTTTGCATCTAAAATTATATGGTCATACAAGGATAATCCATATGAGGTCTTATCCGAAATAATATTGTATTCTTCGTCACTATCTAATATCTCAATAGGCTTAAATACTGCATAACCCTTATTTAAGCAAAAAACTCCTAAATGCTTCACTTTTTCATTGATTGTAAACTGTTGTCCAGCATTGTGAATTATGGTATTAGCAGCTACATCATCAACACTTACATAATACATATTGTCCTTATGGTAATATATCTGAGGTGAAATGAAGTCAAAATCTCCATTATCAAGTACCTTCACAAAGCCTTTTCCACCACTTGCCTGGGATTGGTAAAATGTATCCGGTATCAGATAAAACTCCTTTTCAACAACAGCGCTTTCAGGTATCTTAAGACCTTCTACTGAAGATTCATTAATTTCAATATCAATATAACGATCCTTTACATATCGAATCATATATTTGTCAAAATCTAATTTTCCATAGTAACCTGTCTTATTTTCAATAACAGATATAGGCACATTACAGCTTAAATTATCCTTAAGAAATGTAATATTAACATTCTCCTTATTCTTTAAAAAATCCCTTTGTTTATCATTAAGCTGTATGATAATAGACCATTTTTCACTGGTTACGACCTTATAAGCAGCCTCATTTGTAGCTACCTGCTCCTTATTTTTTAAGTTGTTATAGAAATAACCGTCCTTGTTAAATATACTTGTATTAATATTATCAATTTTAAAATCCTCATATCCATCAATACCGTATACTACAACACCTGATTCATCATTCTTGACAAGTGAAAAATCAGTGGCATTACCTATACTATCCATATTAGTACTTACTATGTCCATTATATTCTCATTAAGATAATCGGCGATGTTCTCATTAAGCTGACTTTTAAACAAGTATACACTATCAAAAGCATTATCATTGTAAGCTAATTTAAAATTAGATATTTTATCCTTTATTTCAACGATATCGCTTTCTGAAAGCTTTGATTTGTCACTTCCTATACCTGATATAATACTGTCAATTTTACCCGAATTATCAACAGAATACACTATGTTATTAACTGCTATTTTTTGTCCTTCACGAACAAAATAATTAATATTTCCGCTTTGCTTTGCATATTTAACTGCTTCTTCACGCACAATAAAACCCTGATAAGTATTCTTTACAACCAAAGAACCTGCATTTACTTCATATACAGTTACCTTATCTTTTGAAAAAAACATAATAAGACTGCAAACAATATAAATAACCACAACTACGGCTAAAATCAAGCCTATATTAAGTTTTAAGGGCCTTCTTTTATTTAAATCAATAATTTTATTATTTTCCATATACTGCCTCCAAAATAAGACTATATATATTTTAACATTTTCTAATAATTACTACAATAATATCTTTTTAAAATGCACATACTATTTGCAAAATAATTATAAGGAGGATTAAAAATGAGCACAAAAATAATTGATTATCTTTGTCTTATTCTTGTAATTGCCGGTGCTGTCAACTGGGGTCTTGTTGGTTTTTTATCTTTTGACCTTGTTGATTTTATCTGTGGTGGTTATAATCTTATAAGCCGTATTATATATTCTATAATCGGTATCGCCGGCATATATTTATTCAGTTTCTTTGGCAGAATCAATAACTGCGACTGCGAATAACAACAAAAATCACATTTCCTTTAATCAGGAAATGTGATTTTTATATTAATTGATTATGTACTGCTTTAAATACTCAGGTACTTCATTATCATCTAATGAAACACTCAAAACAAAATCAATGTTATATTTCTTGCTGATTTCTTCAAATTCTTTAATAATATCTTCTACAGTATTAGCGTCAGTTTTTGAAATCTTTAAGAAACTGTCAAAATAAATGGCATGCAAATCATGATCCTGCGAAATAAGTCCATACACAAAACCTACAAAACGCTCCGATGTTGTCATAGGAAATTCTGTAACATCGATAAGTCTAACCTTTTTGTCAAGTTCATACATATGTTTAGTACTTTTGTCAAGGTAAACAATAGTTCCTGGAACATTGTTAACACTTGTATTAACTTTGTCTAGTAAGAATTTTGTCTTACCTCTTCCTTTTGGTCCTGCAACAATTTGAATCATAATAATTCCTCCTTCATTTTTATTTGTACATTTCTCTCCACTCTAAATCGCCTCTCTCAAGGGCTTTTACAAGTAATTCAGCTGTGGCTAAATTTGTTGCCAGAGGGATGTTATGCATATCACATAATTGAAAAATATTACTGATATCCGGTTCATGAGACTGTCTTGTAACAGGGTCTCTTAAAAATATCATTAAATCAATTTGATTATGCTCAATTTGAGAACCCATCTGCTGTTCACCGCCTAAATGTCCCGGCAAAAATTTATGAACATTCAGATTCGTAACTTCTTCAATTAATCTACCGGTTGTCTCCGTTGCATATAATTGATTTTTACTTAAAATGCTTCTATAAGCAATACAGAAATTCTGCATAAGCTTCTTTTTTGAATTATGTGCAATCAAACCTATGTTCACAAATATCACTCCTCTTTTTATTTAGTTTTTGATTTTGCTTGAAGACTTATATTTAATAAAATTCCCATCTCAGCAAAAATTGCAAATAATGAACTTAAACCATAGCTTACAAAAGGTAATGGAAGTCCTGTATTAGGTAGTAATCCTGTATTAACACCAACATTAATAAAGGTCTGGAATATAAGTTGAGCTGCAACACCGGTAGCAATAAGTCTTCCCGAAAAATCCGGTGCCCTGACACCAATTATAATCGCCTCAAATATTATCAGTGCTAAAAGCAATAAAGTTATGGAAGTTCCTTTAAAACCAAGCTCCTCACCTATAACAGCAAATATAAAATCTGTCTGCGGTTCAGGAAGAAAGCCTGCATTTTTTACAGATTGAGCATCGTTATTATTAAGACCTTTTCCATCAAGCTTTCCACTTCCGATAGCTATCATTGAATTGTCCTGCTGATATCTCTTATCCTCGTATTTTTCAGGATAGATAAATGCCATAACTCTCTCTATCTGATAAGTTTTAATTATTTTTTGATCAGGATTAATTCTAATATATAACACAATACTTAATATCAGTACAATGGCAACACTTAAAATCAAACCAATTTTTTTATAAGACAAGCCTGCCATATATATAATTACACATATTATGCAGGTAATAAGAATTGTTGATGATAAATCCGGTTGAGAAACCACCAAAAACAACGGAATTGCTGCAAATATGGCTACTACAATCAAAAATAACCATTTATTAATATAATCCTTATATTTTGAAAGCAATTTTGCAAAAAACAAAATCAAAAATAATTTCGTAAATTCTGTCGGCTGGAATTGAATTTCAAATCCACCTAATTTTAATTCGTACCAACGCGTAGCGCCATTAACATTTTTTCCTGCAAACTTAACTAAAAGTAGCAGTAACAAATTAAACAAATATATTAAGCCATAAAACTTTAATATAAATTTGTAATCAAACAAAGAAATTATAAACATCATTACAAGACTGACGATAAAGCCTATAAGCTGTTTCTTCTCGTAGCCGGCAGACTGTCCTGCACTGTCGATTACCAAAATACCCAAAACAGATATAACAATTACTAATATAACTAATTTGATATTATAATTTTTATAATTATAAGCCTTTAATTTCTTTATCATTTTTTACTACCTGTCTTATTTTTTAGCGGCACCATTTTTTAAATCTTTAATTGGAATATTAGCAAATAAGGCTGGTACCACACCATTATTAGAATCAGATTCTGTCTGTGTAATCTGAATATCTAAACCTTCTGCATCAATTTCCATATATTTAGAAATAACATTAATAATGTCATTTTTTATCATTTCCATTATTTCAGGTGAACAATTGGCTCTATCTGATACTAATAACAGCTTTAATCTGTCCTTAGCTACACTACTAGAGCTTTTTTTCTTAAATAAATCAAATAAACTCATCTGTCAGCCCTCCAATTAATTTTTCTTAAATATCTTCTTAAAGAAGCTTTTTTTAGCATTTAAGTCAAGGAATGGAACTTCTTCTCCCATAACACGCTTACAAATATTTAAATAAGCCTGTCCTGCCAAAGAGTCATTACCTACTAAAGGCTCACCGTTATTTGTAGAAACAACGATATTTTCATCATCTGGAACTGCACCGATTAAGTTAATTGATAAAATGTCTACTACATCTTCGATTGACATCATATCACCACGTTTTACCATGTCCATTCTTAATCTGTTTACGATTAAATCTATTTTTTTGAGTTCATTAGCTTCTAATAAACCAACAATTCTATCAGCATCTCTAATAGCTGAAACTTCAGGTGTTGTAACAACTAAAGCTCTATCAGCAGCTGCAATTGCATTCTTAAAGCCCTGCTCAATACCTGCAGGACAGTCAAGAATTATGTAATCAAATTCTTCTTTTAACTCTTCAACTAATTTAATCATCTGTTCTTCGTTAACAGAGTTCTTATCTCTTGTCTGAGCTGATGGTAACAAATATAAATTAGGATATCTCTTATCCTTAATGAGAGCCTGCTTAATTCTGCAATTACCTTCTATGCAGTCTACAAGGTTATATACAATTCTATTTTCAAGACCCATAACTACGTCAAGATTTCTAAGTCCTATATCTGTATCAATTAATACAACTTTCTTATCTAATTTTGCTAAACCTGTTCCTACATTTGCAGATGTTGTAGTTTTTCCTACACCACCCTTACCTGATGTTACAACAATAACTTCACTCATTCTTCTTCCTCCAATTATTATCTTATATTATCTATTATGATTAAAAATCTTAATAAAATCAACACTTATTTTGATATTTTTATAAATTTATATCAGCAATTATATCTTTATCTAATTTCTCGATATAAATATTACCATCTTCAACAAAAGCAATCTTTGCTATTGGATTTTTGGTCTTCACCGGCTTGTCTGCACATCTGGCTATGACATCGGCAATTCTTATCTGCATAGGTTGCATTTCTAATGCTACAACAATACAGTTTTCATTACCATTTGCACCTGCATATGCATTACCCTTTAAAGTTCCTAATATTACAATGTTGCCGTTTGCTATGACATTTGCACCAGGGTTTACATCACCGAGAATCACAATACTGCTGTCTGATTCTAAGGATTGCCCTGAACGTAATGTTCCTTTATAGAATTTGCCCTGTGGCTGTTCATCGTAATTTATCAGTTGTGTTTCAGCTTGTACTATAGGCACTTCTATAGAAGTTGGCGCAGGTGACGGATTATCATAATTTTCAACTATATTTTTAAAATATTCTTCTGTATCCTGATCAACAATATAAACTATATTCATTTCCGAATTATGTTCAATAATTTTTATTAACTCAAGTTGTTGCTCCTTACTAAGAACCTTCCCTTCAAAAGAAATTGCCATTGTAGCCTTTTTAAAGAATTTGGCAGATTCCTTTATCTTTTGTATAAGTTGGGATTTTATATCATCATAATCTGCATCAGACTCCATTACTAATGTAAGGCCATATTTGTTGCCTTTAATAACTAACGAATTCATATTATTCCTTTCTGCGATTAATCTGTAATTGAATTATCACCGCTATTAAAATCATTTTCAACATTTAAATTATAATAAATTCTGTAAATGTTCGCTGCAAGATTAGCTGCATTTGCAGATGTATAACCATTTTGAATAATACAGGTTACTGATATTTGCGGATTGTCATATGGCGCATAGGAAATAAATACAGCATGGTTGGCTTTCTTTTTATTTTCCTGAGCAGTACCAGTCTTTGCCGCTACCTTTACAGGCAGATTAGTCAAGGCACCATAAGTTGATGCTGCACTTCTCATACCTGAATGAACTGTATTCCAAACAGTCTGACTAAGTTCCACTTTATTAGCAATCTGCGGCGTGTATTCTCTAACTATTTTAGCATCACTGTCTAATATCTTATAAACCAAAGACATATTAAAACAATTGCCCGAATTAGCTATTGTGGTAACATAACGAGCCAGATTTAGTGCTGTGTAGTTATTGTTACCCTGACCTATGGCAGATGCTACAGAGTTTGTATTGGAAGGTTTAGGAACTGCCTCATATATTTCAATACCACTTTTTGTTGCAAGCCCCATCATTTCAGCATATTTTTGCATACGAGAAGTACCTAAGGCACTATAATATCTGCCATTATCATCTAATGCCAGTCTGTAACCCATCTCATAGAAGAAACAGTTACAAGATACCATAATAGCATCCTTTATTGTAATACTTCCATGTCTTCCTGGATAAATCCAGCAGGTCGGGCTTGGTGTTACAGTTTCAAATATACCCTTTGTATATATTCTTTCATAAGGCGTAACCACGCCCTCTGACAGAGCTGTAATTGTTGTTAAAGGTTTAAATGTTGAACCTGGCGCATTCTGTGATGATGTAACTCTGTTAATAAGTGGCAGAGATTTATCATTTCTAAGCTTGCTGTAATACGCCGGATCCACACTTCCTGAAAGCATATTATTATCATAGCTTGGATATGATACTAATGCTAACAGTTCACCTGTATTTACATCTGTTATAACAGCTGAACCTGAACATGGTTCTAAGGCTAGCTGCGCAGGTGTAAGTTCTAAATTTTTAATCTTATTATACAGGAAATTAAATGGACTTACAGTTCCATTTTTCAAGCTATTATAAGAAGCCTCGTCATATTCTAAGACTTCCTGTTCATATAATAAAATACATAACTCTTTTCCTGTTACCTTACCATTTTTAATTAGGTTATCATATACCTTTTTATTAAAATCTGTATCATTTTTAGCATTTTCAAGAATATAATCTACTAAAGAATCATAGGCTTCCTGTAAGCTTTGATACTGTTCATTTGTAAGTTTTGAAATGTCTATCCAATTTTTTGAAATTGCATAAGTAAGATATTCTTTAAGACTAATCTCATCGGCTATCCATTTCACATAAACAGGATCTGTAGTATCAACTGCGCTATTATTAATTATACCCTTATTTTTCAAATATGTGTAGGTATAATATACAAAAATTTGCATATCATAAGATAACTTACCATAAGGTGTAGGACTAACAGTTAATTCTTTTTCTAAGCTACTAATAACTGAAGCCTGCTTATCAACAAATTTCTTATGAACTGCCTTACTTATAGGGTCTTCTCCTGTTTCAATGTCTGACATTGATAAAAGATTATTGTCTATTAAAGCAAATAAAACCTCAGATATAGTAATTTTTATATCTGTAACTGTAGTTCCATTACTTGCATAAACATATTTATTATTAGAATTAACCATTTTAGATAAAATAAGCTGTACTAATCGTTCTTCTATCTCATGGTATATTTCTTTTTGTAATCTCGCATCTATAGTAAGATAAATGTCATTACCGGTAATAGCTTCCGTCTCTGAAATAACTTCAGTTATACGGCCTACGCTGTCAACATAAACAGTTTTAACACCTTTTTTACCTGAAAGCTCCAATTCCATAGACTGTTCGATTCCTGCTTTACCAATAACATCGTTTAATTCATAGGTATCATCGGATTTTTTTAGTTCTTCTAACTCATCTGTGGATATCTTTCCTGTATAACCGATAATATGGGCAAAATAAATACTGTCAACATATTTTCTGACATATTCCTCTTCTACAGTTACACCTATTAATTCAGCAGAATTTTCCAGTATTGCCGCCATGGTTTCATCATTAATTTCAGTCGCAACAGTAAATTTCAAATATCTTTGATATGCGCTCTCCGACATATATTTACGAAAATTAACAATCTCAATAGTCTGTTGCTTGTCGTATTCTTCACTTACACCATATTTTTTAACCAGAAATTCCATAACACTGTCAGCACTGGCATTTTTTTGTTCATCTTTAAGTGCTGCAGTACTTTTAGCACCGTAAACATCTCTTAAAAATCTTAATCTGGCATTGTCTTCAACATTAAATTCATATTCGCCATTTGCATTAAGAAAAATTTGAAAATCAACATCTACTTTATTGCCTTTTTCTTTAATGATACTGCTGGTTTTGGCAATAATTCTATTCAATTTTTCATTCTTCTCTTTATTATTTTTATATGTTCCACTATCAGCAATCTTTACGCAATAGGTCAACTCATTATACGCTAACAAAACGCCATTTCTATCATATATTCTGCCTTTCGTTGCTGGGGTATAATATGTTTTTTCCGCCTTTGCCGAAAAGTTGGTCGAATAAGAATCGCCATTAACTATTTGTAACACAAAAACTCTATATATAAGGACTGAAAATAATATTACAAATATAAGTATAAGTGGAAACATTCGTGATTTTAAATATTCTTTAGCAAGATCCCAAAGTTCCCGAACCATATTTTCGCTCCTTCCTGTTTTTAGTATACTCTAAATGATTTTGTATTCTATATACAATCTTATACAACAATAAAGTTAAAAATAAGGTATACACTACTTCAGGAATTATTATATTTAAAAGATAATACATAAAATCAAGTCTGTTACGCATTAAAAAATATGTTACATAAGAGAAAAATCCATATATAACATCGCCTACTCCTACTACAAAAATAGGAAACACAATATCATCCTTGTAAAAATCCTTAAAAAATAACATTCCGCTTATATAGCCTAAATACATAAATAATAATGCATTTACGCCTAATACATCTCTGTAAAATAAATCAAATAAAAATCCACTAACAAATCCGGTAAACATACCTTCATATTTACCGCTCATGTACCCGAATAAAACCGGTACAATTATCATAAGATTAGGAACTATTCCGGCAAGAGCTATAGATTGTATAAATGTTGTCTGTAATATGTAACATAATAAAATGATACCTATTTCAAATAATTTCTGTCTCACTGCCGTCTCCTCTTTTATTCTTTAATTTCAGTTATTATAAGTACTTCCTGAATATGTTCAAAATCAACAATTGGTGTCAGATAACCTGACTGAGTAAGATTATTAGGGTCTGTTTTTATATTTTTAACATAACCAATCATAATACCAGGCAGATACTTGTCACTTATATTTGAAGTAACTATACAGTCGCCATCCTTAACAATAGCGGATATTTTAAAATTAGCAACCTCTATAAGTCCGCTTGAATATAATTTCATATTACCTTTTACGGAGCATATTTCTCCTGAATTAATAATCATACCGCTTACATAATTAGTATCGTCAATAATAGAACGTACAACGGAATAATTGGGTCCTACATCTGTAACAATTCCAACAAGACCGCCATTTGCAATTACGTTCATATCTTCTTTAATTCCTTGATTATAGCCCTTATCTACCGTAAATGATTGAAACCAGTTGCCACTTTCTTTTGCTATTACTCTGGCTCCCACCTTCTCATAAGAATCATATTGCTTATCTAATTTGTATAGTTCTCTTAAACGCTCTAGTTCATAGCCACCATTTATAAGCTTGCTATTTTCCTCAGTAAGAAGTGCTACCTGTTTTTTTAATTCTTCATTTTCCTTAAGCACTTCTTCCATCTTTTTCATATTATCAACACTGTCATCAATCCATAAGCCTATGCCATTAACACCTGTCTGTAAAGGAATAATCACATAGGACAAGGCATTTTTAATAGGCTTTGTTACCTTATCAGTAAAAAATGTAATACCAATAAGCACGCAACAGATTACTGTAAGAATTGTGAGCATATATTTTGTTGAAAATATATTTTTAATCTTATTCTTCACTAAAAATCATCCTTAAATATAATTTTTTTCTCTTGGAATCTTAGCAATTCCAACATATGCCTTTGGATTATTGATAACCTCTTTAACACCTCTGATAACTGTTTCAGAAGGAGTTTCTACATTAATAACCTTTAATCCTGTTTCTTCTGAAATTAATTTATCAAGGTTACGTATCATTGAAGAACCGCCACTCAAATATACACCTGTATCAATAATATCTGCAGCAAGCTCTGGTGGTGTTCTTTCTAGTATCACTTTTATTGAATCAATAATTGAATGTATAGGCTCATACATACATTCATAAATATCTTTTGAAGATACATGTACCTGAACAGGAAGTCCCGATACTACATCTCTTCCATATACAGGAAATGTTTTATCTTCACAGTCAATTGCATAAGCCAAGTTTTTCTTAAGCACTTCAGCTGTTTTGTTACCGATAATAAGATTGTATTTTTTCTTAACTGTCATAATTATATTATCATCAAACTTTTTACCGGCAATTTTTACAGATTTGCTTATAACAATACCACCTAAGGAAAGTACTGATATTTCAGTTGTATCAGAACCTATATCTACGACCATTACACCCTGTGCTGAAGTTACATTTATACCAGCACCTATGGCATCGGCAACCGGCTTGTCTATAATATAAATATTCTTAGCTTTGATTTTTGCATCAATTATAAGCTCATAAAAAGCTCTTTTTTCAACATCTGTAATATCAGTTGGTACTGCAACATAAAAATCATCTCCTGATGATTTCTTACCCTTGTTGGATTTTTTATAAAATAATTTAAATAATTCACACATATTATCAACATCAGCTACAACGCCATCCTTAACAGGACAGGATACCTTAATGTTTTCAGGAGCTTTTCCTTCCATTTCAAATGCATCATCACCAAATGCAAATACATCTTTCTTGTTAGAAATTGCTATTATATTTTTCTCATTTAAAATTTCCTGCTTATCTTTATTATATAATTTAATATTGCTTGTTCCTATATCAACACCATAAACATTCGATGCCATTATGGTTCTCCTTTCATTTTTAAAGTATCTTTTTTTCTTTGAGGCTTACATAAGTATTATCTCCAATTATTATGTGGTCAATCAGCATAATCCCAAGCATTTTTCCTAATTCACTGACTTTAAGGGATATATTTATATCTTCCTTACTTGGTGTAGGGTCACCGCTTGGATGATTATGTATAAGTACAATATTAACTGCGTGACTTTTAAGCGCTTCAAGAAAAATCTCTCTTGGAGATAAATATGAAGCATTTACAGTTCCTATGGATATAACACTGTCTCTGATTAATTTAGCTTTAGTATCCAGCATAGCCAAAATCAAATGTTCTTTTTCAAGATGCCTTAATTCTTCCATATAATAATCAGCTATATAAATTGGACTTGAAAATACAGGCTTTAACGTCTTAGCTGTCTTTTGAATTCTCTTGGTTAACTCGGCAACACATTTTATCTGTATTGCTTTTACCATACCAATACCTTTTACCTGCATTAATTCATCTGTTGTAAGATAATTAATGCCCAAAATACCTTTCTCATATTCAGACAGTTCTAACACCCTTCTTGCCAGCTCAATACCGTTATAACCTACAGTTCCAGTTCTTATTATAACTGCTAAAAGCTCTGCCTCACTTAGGGTATGCACCCCATATTCAAGAGCTTTTTCATAAGGTCTTTCAAAAATAGGTAATTCTTTTGTTTTTCTCATTAATAAGTTCCTCCAATCATTGGTGGAACTCTCAAAATCATACACAAATTATATCATAATCAGACTATTATGTATACCTGATAATTATAATTTTTTAATTCCTGCATCAACAATATTTTGCAGGCTCTTTAAAATTCCAAGCTTTGAATGGTACCATGTAAGTCCGCCTTGGAAAAATGCTGTATATGGTGGCTTAATTGGACCATCCGCACTAAGTTCAATTGAAGATCCCTGAACAAATGCACCTGCCGCCATAATAACATCTGAATCATATCCTGGCATATCCCATGGTTCAGGTGTAACATGACTGTCGACTGGTGCTGCAGCCTGTATTCCCTTACAAAATTCAATAAGACCCTTTGGTTCTCCAAATTCAATGGCTTGAATAATATCGTGACGGCTTTCTTTTCCATCAGGTAATACCTTATATCCTAATTTTTCATATGCATTAGCCGCAAAGATAGCTCCCTTAACCGCGCCTGCTACAACAGTAGGAGCCATAAATAAACCTTGGAATAATCCTTGATTAAGTCCTAATGTAGCACCAACTTCTTTTCCTAAGCCCGGTGCACTAAGACGGAATGCACAATTGTCAACATATTCTTCCTTACCTACAATATAACCGCCGGTTGGTGCTAATCCACCACCAGGATTCTTAATAAGTGAACCTACTACAAGGTCAGCTCCCACATCTGTAGGTTCTATAATTTCTACAAATTCACCGTAGCAGTTATCTACCATACATATTGCATCAGCTTTAACTTCCTTTACGGTTTTAACAATTTTACCAATTGTTTCAACGCTAAGTGTTGGTCTGCTAGCATAACCTTTAGATCTTTGAATTGTAACAAGTTTAGTTTTTTCATTTATTGCATTTTTGATGCCTTCATAGTCAACACTTCCGTCATCAAGCAAGTCTACCTGGGCATAGCTTATACCAAATTCTGCCAGACTACCTCTTGAAGGACGAATTCCAATAACCTCATCTAAAGTATCATATGGCTTACCAACCGGTGACAAAACTTCATCTCCAGGACGCAAATTAGCTGATAACGCAATTGCCAGAGCATGTGTTCCGCACATAAGCTGTGGTCTTACCAAGGCACTTTCAGTGTGGAAAATGTCTGCATAAACCTGTTCTAAAGTATCTCTTCCCAAATCATTATAACCATATCCTGTTGTAGCCGCAAAATGAACATCACTAAGTCTGTTATCCTGCATTGCTTTAATAACCTTCATTTGATTATATTCTGCAATTCTATCTATTTCTTCAAATCTTTCCTTTAAATCAGCAATAATATCCTCTCCAAATGAAAGAACCTCATTACTGATACCTAGTCTATTGTACATATTTTTATATTATCCTCCGCTGTTTTAATATTTCACACATATCCGATAAAATATCACCAGATACATTATATTCACTTTTATCAAAAAATATAACATCTTTTTCTCTTCTAAACCATGTAAGCTGTCTTTTAGCAAAATGTCTTGTATCCCTTTTTAAAATATATATAGCTTCTTCAAGAGAAATATTTCCTTCCAAATATTCTATAATTTCTTTATATCCTAATCCACTCATAGATACCAAATCTTTAGTATATCCTTTATCTAATAAAGCTTTAACTTCATCTATAAGACCTTCCTTAACCATTATATCCACACGTTTATCAATTCTTTGATATATTTTATCTCTATCATCATTAAGGACTAGATACAAGAAATTATAAGGTGATTCGTTCTTCCTTTGTTCTTTATT
>JAZQMK010000095.1:0-2937 GCA_045543455.1 Lachnospiraceae bacterium | reverse complement strand
ATGATGTTGTCTTCCTAAGACCGCTTGGCCTCCGACTTATTCTAATTATCTTAAAGGTGGTCTTGTTTATGCAGACTACATTACTACAGTTAGTAATTCCTATGCTAATGAGATTAAGATGCCATTTTATGGTGAAGGTCTTGATGGTCTTATCAATGCAAGAAGCAATTCTTTAATGGGTATCGTTAATGGTATTGATTATGAAGAATATAATCCTGAGACTGATACAAGAATCCATAAGAATTATAATCAGATTAATTTCAGAAAAGAAAAATATAAAAATAAAGTGGCATTACAAAAGGAATTAGGACTTAATCAGGGTAAAGAAAAATTTATGGTAGGTATAGTTTCAAGACTTACAGACCAAAAGGGACTTGATTTGGTTCAATATGTAATGGATGAAATGTGCTGTCATGATGATATTCAGCTTGTAGTCTTAGGTACAGGTGAAGAACGTTATGAGAATATGTTTAGACATTTTGAATGGAAATATAGTGGCAGAGTGTCAGCTAATATTTGTTATTCAGAAGATTTATCTCATAAGGTATATGCAGCTTGTGATGCATTTTTAATGCCATCATTATTTGAGCCATGTGGACTTAGCCAGTTGATGAGTTTACGTTATGGTACAGTTCCAATCGTAAGAGAGACAGGTGGTTTAAGAGATACAGTAGAGCCATATAATGAGTATGAAAGCACAGGAACAGGATTCTCATTTGCTAACTATAATGCACATGAGATGTTAAATGCTGTAAATTATGCAAAATATATTTTCTACAATAAAAAGCGTGAGTGGAATAAGATTGTAGACAGAGCTATGCTAAAAGATTTCTCTTGGAGTGCATCTGCAGGTAAATATGAAGATTTATACAACATGCTTATTGATTAATTAATGAATAATTTTAAAACCTTCTGTTAAAAATATTTACGAATATTTTAGTAGGAGGTTTTTTTATGTCTAAGATTACTGAATTAGAATTACAAAATTTACGTCACTTAATTATGAGCAGTGACAACACACATGCAAAAATGACTGAATATGCAAAAAATACAACTGATCCTGTTATTAAAGAGTATTTCCAAAGTGTAGCTACTAACTCAATGGAAATTAAGAGTCAGTTAATGCAATATTTAAAGTAGGAGGGGTAAAAATGGAAGAAAAATATATGGTTGCAGATACTTTATCATCTGTTAATGCAAATTTAAGCGGTTTAGCTTCAATGATTGTACAAACTGAAAATAAAGAATTAAGACAAACATTAAAACAGATTAGAAATCAGGCAGAAATGTCTCAGGAAGAACTTTTTAATTTAGCTAAGAATAAAAGCTACCATGTTCCTGCAAGAATGGCCACTGAAACTGACATTGCACAGGTAAAATCAATATTTTGCTAAAATAATATGATTTAATAAGGCATAATTTTTACTTAAAGTTGAAATTGTGCCTTTTTGATGTTATAATAAGTTGATATATGTTATTACGAGAGGTAAGATAATGAAAAGAATCAAAAGTATTGCAAAAGATATAGAATTAGGAAAAGATTTGGACAAGAATGTTAAAGCTTATGGCGAAGGTATGATGTCTTTATATAATCGTTTTTCTCATATAAGACTTGCAATGAATTATTATGTATTTAAAGAAATGAATGCAGAGGAACCATTAGAAGTAAAAGATAAAACATTTTACAGCCTTTATAATCAGTTAGAGGAAATTATTAATACTGGTAATGTAACTGTTGAAGATTTAGATAAAATGCGAAATCAGATTATAAAACAAATGGATGTTATTACATCTTATGTTGATAAATTTACATTGTATGAATACATACTTAACAGAGTGGAATACAGATTTAGTGATGAAAAGCCAGATTTAGACTATTACAATTCTAGATTTACTAATGATATTATGCATTTTATTATTGGAGATAAAGACAGTGCAGTAACTAATGCAAGAATTTCACAAATCGTAGGACAATTACCTGTGCGTATTACTAAGGCTAGATTTTATGATTTGCTTAAAGATGCAATTATGTTGTATAAGGGCGCTCAGACAGAAAGTGTAGATGATTTTATGTATGTTTTGCGTACAGTATCTACAGTTGATATTCCAAAGGGATTTGTTACAAAGTTTAAGTCCTTAAATTCAACATATAATCAATTGGTTGATGCAGATTATAAAAATATGACTAAAGAAGAGTATGAGAGATTAACATATAATCTTAATATGGCTGTAACCTTTGTTCAGCAACAGACAGATTTATATGTTTCATTAATTGAAATTATTAATGATATGTATGTTGTTCTCCTTGCAAAGCCTTATGCCCGCTTAGATAAAGATGATGAGGCAATGTTTAACAAGGTTATGGAGGTCGCTAAAAGTGGAGACCTAGATCCTGATATGGCAGAAGATGTATTTATCGGTTTTGAAGGTAAGCAGGAAGATATATTTATGGATATTGCTCAAAACGATTACCTTATTGAGCAGCTTACTGATGTGGCAGATGAATATAAAGATATGTTTGAAGCTTTAAAGAAGATTGTAAAGCTTTCAAGTGGCAATTACTTTGTTGCATTAAAGACAAAGAAAAATGCAACTAAGCTTGCTGATGAAACATATGTATTAAAGACCTTTGAAAGCTTTAAGCTTGAATTGGATGAATTATTTGAAGGTAAGACAAACATTATAAAAAGAGCCATTATGGCGGCGGTATTAGCTGCATTACCTGTATTTTTTAATAATATCGATGAAATTCAGGAATATGTAAATGTATCTTTAATGCAATGTAAGGATAGTGCAGAGCAGATTGCCTGTATGAAGCTTATAAACATGATAATGGAAGATTAAGAATGGAAGATTAATATGGTATTTAATGATTTTATTTACGCCGGAGAAAAGGCTGAAAAGAAAAAGAATAAAATTATAAAAAAGTTGAAAAAG
>JAZQMK010000094.1:0-38960 GCA_045543455.1 Lachnospiraceae bacterium | reverse complement strand
TGTCATACTATAACTCTACTGTCCAAACTAATCAACTACATTTCAAAACCTTCCAACTTACCATGTAAATCCATTATCTTGATAACAGAATTCTCACTCCCAAGTACCCCCAAACCCACGCACCAAACACCCATTCGCTTTTCTTCACACGCCCCAAACCCGCGTTCCACACAACTCACGCCCAAAACTACATCAAAAAAAGAAGCATCTTACCTATTTCTAGATAAGATACCTCTTTGAATTTTAAACTCAACTTATAGTTGCACTATCTTCTATAGAAAACACCCAACTACTTGTTATTGATTGCAGCCTGGGAGGTCTACGGACAAGTGAGGAACTGTCACCCTATTTAAACATCTCTTTTTATCAGTAGCTACACATTTTCCTCAGCAATATATGCTATATTATCTGCCGCAGACAAAATTCGCATCTGATAATCTGCAATTTCGCTTAAGATTTTAAATCTTTCTTCTTTGGATTGTCCTTCACGAATCATCTGTGCATTATGCGTCTCAAGATTGGAAAGAACCGTAAGCTCATTAATTGTAGCATAATCTCTCACATTACTGTTTTTTGCAAGCTCCGGATTACTTTCTCTCCATGCTTTTGCCGTAAAACCAAATAACGCTACATTCAACAAATCTGCTTCCTCTGCATAGGGTATCCAATTCAGATTATCTCTATAATCACTATTAGGAATAATATAATTCTTGACTGCATCAGTTTGAATCAGATAATTATTCTTTGATAAAAATCTCTTTGCATTCCATTCTATCTTTTTAAGATTGTTTTCCTCTTCTTTTAGTCGCTGAAATTCTTTAATTAAATATAGTTTAAAAACCGGACTTATAGCTGAAGCAAATTCAAATGCAATATCCTTATGGGCATATGTACCACCATAACGTCCTTTTTTCACATAAATGCCTATTGCATTGGTCTGTTCAATCCATTCTGATACGCTCGGCGTAAATGTAAGTAGTCCCGCTTGTTTTTTAAAGTGTTCAGATTCGAACACTTTAAAATTCGGATTATATATTTCCTCCCAAGTAGACAAAAACTCAAGTGTTCTTCTATTCCTAAGCCAATTACGTACAACATCTGCAGCTCTTGAGCCATCTGCTTTTGCTGCTGCAATATCTGTAACACAAATGTAGTCATCTATATCTTCCTTCGAAATTGAAATTGGTAAATTTTGAACTGTTATAATTTTGTTTTTCTGCATCTTATTCCCCTCCTATCATAGAACGAGTCTTTTGCTTTATCATCTCATCATAATATGCTTTGTATCTATACGCTGTTCTTCTGCTAATCTTCCCCTGATTAACAATCTCCATAATACTCATACCGCTTTCGTATTGAACAACAAAGTCATTGTAGGCGGTCATCCATATCTCGTCATGCTTCTTACGGCCGGAAACCTTTCTATTCCTGTAATGTTCTAACTCTTTGCGTAGTACCGCATTCTCTTTTTCCAGTTTGTCTATATATATCCATGCTTCTTCTAATGTATTAATCATATGGGCTCCTATGTGTCATTGTTATTTATGACACCATTATAGCAATCCAAAGCAATAGTGTCAATCTTATTTTTGACACATAGAATACTAATAAAACTCCCCAACGCAAATTTCTTCACGTTGGGGAGTCTATTATTTAATCAATTCTACAATTTCGTAACTTACTTTGCTACTCCTTCGTTTATAGCCGCCTGTGCTGCTGCAAGTCTTGCAATAGGTACTCTAAATGGTGAACAGCTTACATAGTTAAGTCCAACCTTGTGGCAGAACTCGATGCTTGATGGATCTCCGCCGTGTTCACCGCAGATACCAAGCTTTAAGTTACTCTTTGTGCTACGACCCTTAACTGCTGCCATTTCAACTAACTGACCAACGCCTGATTGGTCAAGTCTTGCAAATGGGTCTGATTCATAAATCTTTGACTGATAGTATGAGTCAAGGAATTTGCCTGCATCATCACGAGAGAAACCAAATGTCATCTGTGTTAAGTCATTTGTACCGAATGAGAAGAATTCTGCTTCTTCTGCAATCTTGTCTGCCATAAGGGCAGCACGTGGAATTTCAATCATTGTACCGATAATGTATTTGATGTCTGAGTTCTTTTCAGCCTTAACAGCTTCTGCAACTTCTACTACAACATCCTTGACATATTTTAATTCTTTCTTTTCGCCAACCAGTGGAATCATGATTTCTGGAACGATGTCAAAGCCCTTTTCGTTCTTAACTTCGATTGCAGCTTCCATAACCGCTCTTGTCTGCATCTTAGCAATTTCTGGATATGTTACAGCAAGACGGCAACCTCTGTGACCCATCATTGGGTTGAATTCATGTAATGCATCGCAAGTAGCCTTAACTTCTTCTACTGTAAGGTTCATATCAGCTGCTAATGCCTTGATATCTTCCTCTAGAGTTGGAACAAATTCATGAAGAGGTGGATCAAGGTAACGTACTGTCATTGGCTTGCCTTCAAGTACTTCGTACATTGCCTTAAAGTCTGCCTTTTGGAACTCAAGAAGCTCTGCAAGAGCTGCTTCTCTTTGTTCTACTGTCTTTGAAAGAATCATCTTTCTAATCTTTGGAATTCTTTCTTCGCCGAAGAACATATGCTCTGTACGGCAAAGACCGATACCTTCTGCACCTAATTCAACTGCCTTCTTTGTATCCTTTGGTGTGTCGGCATTTGTACGAACTGCAAGTTTTCTGTACTTATCAGCCCATGCCATAATTCTACCAAAGTTACCACCGATTTCGGCTTCATTTGTCTTGATTTCGCCCTTGTAAATCTTACCTGTTGAGCCATCAAGAGAAATGTAATCGCCTTCCTTAAATGTATATCCACCAAGGCTAAATTCCTTAGCTTCTTCGTCAATCTTAATTTCGCCACAGCCTGATACACAGCATGTTCCCATACCACGTGCAACTACGGCTGCGTGTGATGTCATACCACCACGAACTGTAAGAATACCTTGTGGAGCATTCATACCTTCGATATCTTCAGGTGATGTTTCAAGACGTACAAGGATTACCTTTTCGCCTCTTCCGCCCTTACCTGCTGCCTTTGCATCATCTGCTGTAAAGTATACCTTACCAGCTGCAGCTCCTGGAGATGCTGGAAGTGCTGAACCGATTACCACACCGGTCTTTAATGCAGCCGCATCAAATGTTGGGTGTAATAATTGATCAAGTGATTTTGCATCTATTCTTAAAACTGCTTCTTCTTCTGTAATCTTGCCCTCGTCTACAAGGTCACAAGCGATGTTGATTGCAGCCTGAGCTGTTCTCTTACCGTTACGTGTCTGCAAGAAGAATAATTTACCTTCTTCAATTGTAAATTCCATATCCTGCATATCTCTGTAGTGGTCTTCAAGCTTATTTGCAATTGCCATAAATTGTGCATAGCACTCTGGTAAATCTTCAGCTAATTTTGTGATTGGTTGTGGTGTACGGATACCAGCAACAACGTCTTCACCCTGAGCATTGATTAAGTATTCACCGTAGATGCCATTTTCACCTGTTGATGGGTTACGTGTAAATGCAACACCTGTACCGGATGTGTTACCCATGTTACCAAATACCATTGCCTGAACGTTTACAGCTGTACCCCAGTCGCCTGGAATATCATTCATTCTTCTGTAAACAATAGCTCTTGGGTTATCCCATGAACGGAATACTGCCTTTACAGCTTCCATAAGCTGTACCTTTGGATCTTGTGGGAAGTCTTCGCCCTTTTCAGCCTTATATAAAGCCTTGTATGCCTTGATGATTTCTTCTAAATCGTTAGCATCAAGGTCTGTATCGAATTTAACACCCTTTTTCTCTTTGAATTCATCAAGGATTGCTTCGAATTTCTTCTTCTCGATTTCCATAACTACATCTGAGAACATTTGAATAAATCTTCTATATGAGTCATATGCAAATCTCTTGTTGCCAGTCTTGTTGGCAAAGCCTTCTACTGCTTCGTCTGTAAGACCAAGATTTAAGATTGTATCCATCATACCTGGCATTGATGCTCTAGCACCTGAACGTACAGATACAAGTAATGGATTTTGTGTATCGCCAAACTTCTTGCCTTGCTTTTCTTCAAGCTTAGCTAAAGCTTCAAATATTTGTGCTGTGATTTCTTCTGAAATCATTTTTCCTTTGTCGTAGTAATCAGTACAAGCCTGTGTTGTAACTGTAAAGCCCTGTGGAATTGGAAGTCCAAGGTTAGTCATTTCGGCAAGGTTAGCACCCTTACCGCCTAAAAGGTTACGCATGTCCGCGCTACCTTCTTCAAATAAATAGACCCATTTTGTCATATTTTTTCCTCCTTATTTATTAAATTCCTTTTTTATATATCATATAAATCTGTGAACACTCGCCTATAACCTTCTTCTCCTTGCCCTTTGCATCAGAAGTAGTTAATTTACCGTTAGTGTCAATGAAATAATATAATTTATCAGCATATACCACATTTTTTATATCTGAAATGCTTTCAATGCCTGTATAAAGTGTTATCACTTTTTCTTTGCCTAATTGTTTTGCATATACAGTAACATCCTTAACATAGGTATAAGCAGTGCCATCTTCAGTCATTTTTACAGAACCTGTTTTTACGCCTTCTGCAATAACTGTTGATTTGCCATTTTTTATTTCAACCAATTTACCATAGTAATCATTATACACTATACTTTTACTTTTATCAAAGCACAAAACCTTCTCAGATGGTAAAAGTGTGGCTAAGAATTTATTCTCACCGGTTTTTAAATCCACCTGATTAATTCCGCTTACTGTTTTCATGTAGAAATATCTGCTGTCTTCAAAATAGTAAAATTCCACGCTTGCTATACTGCAATCCGAAAGATATTGTGTGGTCTGTTCCTTCAAATCATAAAGATATATCTTTGAACCACACATAACAAGGAGCTTATCATTTTCGCCCTTTTGGCAGACAGTATCTCCGTAATTGGTATATTTGCAGGTATTGTTTACAGAAGTGTAAATCTCTTCCACATTTTCAAGTACAATAGTATTTTTAGCACTTATTGTATAGTCCATCAATTCAAGCTGTGCTTCATCATTACGATAAATAATATAATTTTCATATACAATGTACTCATTCACATTTTCTATTTCAATACCTGATATCTTGTCTCTGTTTATTTTGATTTTACTTGTAACTATGGAATTAATATCTGTGTAAGTATAATCTGAATATACTATATAGCCCTCTGCGTTGACGAATTTTACATCTTTTTCGTTAATATCTGTTTCAACGTTCCACACATGACCAACTCCGTCAAGTCGCCAAAGTGTATATTCTAGAGTTGAATGATTATATGTCACTAAAGCCGCATATAAACCGTCAGCAGTTATGTAACTGTCTGTTATCTTGCTGTTAATATCAAGCTTAGTTTCCTTTGTTTTTTCACTATAAATGTACACCTGATTACTATCTGCAAAATTATAAATAAGCAATGTCATATCATCATTATAATAAATGTCATTAACCGGCTTTTCTGATATGACTTTTGTTTCCTTTTCAGTGTACATATAAGTCTTATCAGCTATTATAATCATTTTATTTTCTTTTTTATTAGCAATTACCTTACTTACATTTTCAAACAGTGGTTTGTCGTTACCTGTCTCATATATCTTGCCGTCCTTAGTCCACAGCACCTTTGCATTCTCTTTAAAGAATACATTTCTTACTACTACCACTGCCATTGTTATTAAAAAAATTGCTGCCACAATAATGGCAGCAACCTTTATAATCTTCTTATAATCTGTTGGTTCTTTTTTCTGTCTGCCATTGTTGCTTTTTTTATTTTTATCTGCGCTACGTTTGTTTTTAGTATTTCTAATTACACTTTGCCCTTTACTTTTCATCTTATCATAAGCTATTGCCATAGCTTCTTTAGGACTAAGCTCCTTTTCCTTTGTTTCTTCAATATTAATATCAACCTTGGTATCCGCAAGCTTATCTAAGGTATCTACATCTACTCCTGCAAATGTAATCTTACCGCTTTCTTCATAAGCTTTCTTTCGTTTTAAATAATCCTCGTTGATTTTAATAACCGTAGCTCCACATTTTGGACACTCTTTATCAGAGTTGTGTTCAAAACCACATTTATGACAAACCATCAAAATCACCTATCATTAAAAATCAAATTTTTCTTCAAAATATGCCTTTAAGTCTTCTATCTTAACTCTTTCCTGTTGCATTGTATCTCTGTCTCTTACAGTTACTGCACCATCTTCTTCTGACTCAAAGTCGTAAGTAATACAGAATGGAGTACCGATTTCATCCTGTCTTCTGTATCTCTTACCTATATTACCTCTATCATCAAATTCGCAGTTGTATTTCTTAGATAATTCAGCAAAAATCTTTTCTGCGCCTTCGTTTAATTTCTTTGATAATGGAAGCACACCAATCTTAACAGGTGCTATTGCCGGGTGGAAATGTAATACTGTTCTTACATCGCCTTCTGCAATTTCTTCTTCGTCATATGCTGCACATAAAAATGCTAATGTAACACGATCTGCACCAAGTGATGGTTCGATTACATATGGTACATACTTTTCTCTCTTTTCATCGTCAAAGTATGTCATATCTTCGCCTGATGTATTCTGATGCTGAGTAAGGTCATAATCTGTTCTGTCAGCAATACCCCAAAGCTCACCCCAACCAAATGGGAATAAGAATTCAATATCTGTTGTTGCCTTACTATAGAAACATAATTCTTCTGGTGAATGGTCTCTTGCTCTCATTTCTTCGTCCTTAATACCTAAAGACTTTAACCAGTTAATACAGAACTCTTTCCAATATGCAAACCATTCAAGGTCTGTACCTGGTTCACAGAAGAATTCAAGCTCCATCTGTTCAAATTCTCTTGTTCTAAATGTAAAGTTACCTGGTGTAATTTCATTTCTAAATGATTTACCAATCTGACCTATACCAAATGGAATCTTCTTACGTGAAGTTCTTTGAACATTCTTAAAGTTAACAAAGATACCCTGTGCTGTCTCTGGTCTTAAATATACTGTATTTTTAGCATCTTCTGTAACACCCTGGAATGTCTTAAACATAAGGTTAAACTGACGAATGTCTGTAAAATTATGCTTACCACATGTTGGGCAGGCAATATTCTTTTCATCAACAAATGTCTTCATCTGTTCCTGTGACCATGCATCAACAGAACCTTCTAATTCATAATTATTCTCTGCGCACCAGTCTTCAATAAGCTTATCAGCTCTAAATCTTTCATGACATTCCTTACAGTCCATAAGTGGATCTGCAAAACCACCTAAATGTCCTGAAGCAACCCAAGTCTGTGGATTCATAAGGATAGCACAGTCAACACCTACGTTGTATGGACTTTCCATAATGAACTTCTGCCACCATGCTTTCTTTACATTGTTCTTAAGCTCTACGCCAAGATTACCATAGTCCCAAGTATTAGCAAGACCTCCATAAATCTCTGAACCAGGATATACAAATCCTCTAGCCTTTGCCAATGCAACTATCTTTTCCATTGTCTTTTCCATTATAATGACCTCTTTCACAATTTATTATTTAAAAACTATACAGCAATATTCTTCGCTGTTAGCCTTTATAAGATTCTCTTCAAGTATCTCTACATTGTCCGAATAATACATTATCGTACCATCTATGTATATGTTAACATCCTGCTGTATATATATTATATAATAATCGTCATGGGATAAAACTTCCTCTGTAGTCGCTCCATTACCATCCGATACCCTTATATAATTAGCACTATAATCATTGTCTTTAAATACCTTTGCTTCACTTATCTTCGCACTTACAAAATTTGTATCCCTGTAGCCTGCATATGTATAATAATTAGCATAATGCATTTTAGTACGCATACCTTTATCCCCGGCTTCTTCCAGTTCTTCGTTATATATTACAATACTACCTACTTTAAAATTGTAATCGCTAATCTTAGTATCTAAATACTCACTATAGTCTGTAATACTGTCATAATCCGTAAGAGCCTCAAACGCCACTTCGATAATCTCATTATCCTTACTTATGTACAGAGTATTTTCTTCTACATTATATTTGCCTTTGTTACACGCTGTTAAACTAATTGCAAAACTAAACAGAACTAAAAAAATCATCATTTTTTTCATAAGCAGCATCCTCCTACTGTTCATATATTAACAAATGCACTATAAAATTGCAAGTGATAATAGTTCTTCTGACTTAATAATCACATCAATATTTAGCTTACGCAACTTTTTTAAAATCATTTTTAATTCTAAAAGCACTTCATCAGTAACTGAAAATGTATACAGCCTGTTAAGTTCTGATGATACAATATATTGCAAAGTATACACCGTGGACTGCAAAATGTCCACACCATTACCTGCTATATTCTCACATTTGTTGCAATACATTCCGCCTTTAAATATGTCAAACATAGTAAGATTTTCTTTACATTTACAACTCATACATGTAAAAACGTCTGGAAAAACTCCATTAATAACCATTGCCCTTGCCTCAAATATGGCTCTTACAAGCTGATTATCAATACTTTTATTGGTAAGAGCTTTAAAACTTACAAACAAAAGATTAATCATTGCACTTTCATCTAAGCCCTCCTGACAAAAATAATCTGCCAGCTCCATAAAATAAAATGCATAATATATTCCCGACAAATCCTTTGATAAGTCTTCAAAATAGTTTACCACATTTATTCCTGTAAGTGTATTGGAACTTTTTCCCTCGTATATTTCAAAATTTCCAAACACCAATGGTCTTGCTGCCATATAAACACTGTGCATTTTTCTGGCACCCTTTGCAAATACGGAAATTTTTCCTTTTTCTTTTGTTAATATTACAAGACGGTTGTCGTATTCTCCAATAGGCATGGAAGACAACACAACACCATTAACCTGTATTAATTCTTTCACACCTATCACCACCTAATTATAATTCAAATTCTTTTTTCTGGTCATATCCAAAATTTTTGACTAAGAAATCACTATCTCTCCAGTCTTTTTTAACCTTTACCCAAAGTTTTAAATTAGCCTGCTGTTCTAGAAGTTTTTCAATCTCAAATCTTGCATTTGAGCCAATCTTTTTAAGCATAGCTCCAGATTTACCTATTATGATTCCCTTATGTGAATCTCTCTCACAGATTATTGTAGCTTCTATGTCAACTATCTTTTTGCCAAATGTCATCTGCTCAATAGTTACTGCTATACCATGTGGAATTTCTTCCGACAAAGCATGTAATGCTTTTTCTCTTATAATTTCTGCCACAAGCTGTCTCATCGGCTGGTCTGTTAAAGTATCCTCATCATAAAACATCGGTCCATATGGCATATACTTAAAAATAGTATCTACAAGCTCATCCACATTATCGCCCTTTTTAGCCGAAACAGGTATTATTTCATCAAAATTGGCAACATCCTTATAAACACTGATACATTTTAGAATATCTTCCTTTTTGATTGTATCAACTTTATTTATTACTAAAATAAGCGGAGATTTAATATTTTTAAGTTGTAAGGCTATTTGTTGCTCAATAGAGCCTATATAAGTTACCGGCTCTACTATCCAAAGTACCACGTCAACTTCTGTGATGCTTCTTTTTGCTACATTTACCATATATTCCCCCAGCTTATTTTTAGCCTTATGAATACCCGGTGTATCCACAAATACAAGCTGTCCTCTTTCATCTGTGAAAACTGTCTGTATCTTGTTTCTTGTAGTCTGAGGCTTGTTAGATGTAATAGCTATCTTTTGTCCTATTATCTGGTTCATAAGTGTGGATTTACCTACATTAGGTCTTCCCACAATGGTTACAAATCCGGATTTTACATTATCTTCCATCTTTCGTCTCCTTAAAACATATTTGAAATCTCATCAAACATATTACTATTTTCCTGTATTTTATCTTTGTTACCTGTTACACATAAATAATTTTGTTTAAGAACGGCTTCAATCATAGGCTTTAAGCCTCTGATGGTATTAACATCTGTTGCTAATACTTCGTCACGCATTTTTTGAATTTTATCATAATCCATATTGCTCATATATGCTGTAAATGAGCGACCTGCCTTAGATGAAGGTGTTAAAGGTGCATCATTTTCACCCATAGTACCTATAATATATTTTTCCATATCTCTGTCACTTGCATCAAATTTTTCAAGATAAGCAGTAATATTATCAAATATCTCGTTAGTCTTTGAAAGATTTGGATCCCTATAAGATACAAAATATATATTTCCAAATTTTGAGAAACCACTCATACAACCATAGGCACCACCTTGAACTCTTACATTAATCCATAAATAATCATAACCTAAAATAGTCTTTAATACGGATAAAGCGCCTGTATATTCATAGCCTGCAAGCTTAAAATCGCCACATCTTGCAACATATTGTACCTGAGAACTATTAGTAATACCTTTATTAATATGAGTTTTATTAAACATTCTTGTTACAGGAACATTAACATTTTTTAGAAGATTATCTTTTAAAGCATCTACACATTCCTCAAATATCATCATTCCCTTATGATCTGCACAGTAACTTATAATCAAGTTTTCTTCAGTAAATATAAGGCCTATCAGTTTTTCTAATGTATCAGCAATATTTTCCTTTTCATTATCAAAATCTGCAATAAGCTTATCAATAAATTTGTAAAATGCAAGCTTATTAACCTTATTAGAAAACTCTGTCTCCGCACTGAAATTAGCACTTGCTTCCGCTACTGCCAAGCTGTGTCCTGACTGTAAAAATGTTGACTGCATCCTTGATTTTGCCTGTACAAGCAATTCCTTTAATCTCTTATAATCTCTAAACGAGGTCTTGTACAATATCTCTGAAAGTATATTCATAGCAAATTCAGTCTTATCATAGATATATTTTGCCTTAACTTCAAATGTAAATGTGTTCTCACCTGAATCAACATCCTCGTACACACTTGCAGTAGCAACATAACCACCAAGATTAATATTAATCTCGTTGGCAATATCTCCATAAGTATAATTTGCAGTATCCATATATCCTAACACAGTCTTTAAAACACCAAGATAAGATACATACTCGTCAGCCACTTTATTTAAATTAAAGCAAAGATTAAGATATGCAATGCCATTAGTATTAATATTATGATGTATTACATCTAATCCTTTAATAAGCTTCTTATCATTGTTAAGAGGCAATGCTTCCTTTCTTATATCAGAAACCTTAATCATTGGAATACTTTCAATTTCTTCCTTGGTAGAAGGTTCCTCCTGATATTTTTTCAATGCCTTAGTATCGTCAATTATAGCCTGTAAATCTTCTATCTTTAAAGTTGCTTTGTAATCTGCTAACTCGCTGGCTATTTTAGCATCTTCTTCATTGGTTAAATTAACCTTTGGAACTAAGCATACAATTGAACCATGTGTATTATTAAGAAGATATTGTTCAATAAGTTTTTCGTAATAATCAGTCTGTGTCATATCTTTTAAATATGAAAATGTATCCAATGCCTTTATATGCATCAATGGTTCATTTTCATCATATAACCAGCTGTCCATAGCCTGAAGTCCATACATAAGCCCCTTTGGATATCTTCCAAAGTCAGCCTCTCTATATCTAAATTCAAGACTATTAATACCGGCAAGTAAAAGCTTCTTATCAAGGCCGGATTTTACAATCTCATTTAATTTTTCTCTTACAAGATTTACAAATGCTTCTTTATTTTCATATTTTCCATTAGCTGCAATAATAGAAAACATCGGTTGTAATATGCCATTTTCATATGTTGCATACACATCCTGTCCCATATCAGCTTCAATAAGCGCCTGCTTTAATGGAGCTCCCGGAGCTGTTAAAAGAGCGTATTCAAGAATCTGAAAAGCCAAATAAAGCTCTTTGTCAAGACTATCACCAATAACCACGTTGTAAGATAAATATGCATTATCCTCTTCTTCCTGCTCATTTGTAATAGAGTATTCCTTTACAACTTCTTTCATCTGCTCAAATGGCTTTTGTTTTTCAATCGAAGAATCGATATCACAAGCCTCAAAAGCCGACAAATATTCTTCATCTAAATAATTAAGTCGCTCCACCATATCCATATCACCATACAGATAAATGTAGCTGTTAGCCGGATGGTAATACTTTTTATGAAATTCTAAAAACTCTTCATATTTAAGCTGTGGAATATATTTAGGGTCACCGCCTGATTCCTTTGAATAACAGTTATCAGGAAATAATGACGCCATTATAGTTCTGTCAAGAACACCTTCCGGTGAAGAAAAAGCGCCTCTCATTTCATTATAAACAACACCGTTATATTTTAACTGACCTTCAAGGCTTTCAAGCTCATAGTGCCAGCCTTCCTGCTTAAATATCTGCTCTTTATTATAAATATTTGGATAAAATACTGCATCAAGATATACATCCATGATATTTTTAAAATCTGCCAAATTGCAGCTTGCCACTGGATATACAGTCTTGTCCGGATATGTCATAGCATTTAAGAAAGTATTGAGGGAACCTTTGCACAATTCTACAAATGGATCCTTTGCTGGATACTTCTTTGAACCACATAAAACCGAATGTTCTAAAATATGTGGTAATCCTGAATCATCTGCAGGAGGTGTCTTAAATCCAATTGAAAATACTTTATTTTCATCATCATTAGAAAGAAGAAAAACTCTCGCCCCACTCTTATTATGTTTTAACAAATATGCCATTGAAGACAAATCCTCAACCTGCTCCTTCTTGATTATCGTATAACTTTTTAATTCCTCAAGCTTCATACTGTCTCCTTATAAAAATCACTCATTTATAGAGAAATACGGTGCATAACACCAATACTAATATTATGCACCATATTTATTATAATATCAACTTTTACTTTTTACTATCTGTTTTTTAATCGCCACAAACGGCACATAAAATAATATTGTCAAAACTGAAACTACCACACATTTAAACAAATTAAACGGTAATACCGCAAATGCTACAAATGAAAACATATCATTAATGTTCTTATTAATAGCTGTTCCCATTCCTATAATTGTGGAAACCGGGAATCCAAAAACCTCTGCGTACTTTGGAAGTACTACAAATGCATTTAAAAAACATCCTGATACTGACATAAGCACTGTTCCGGCAATTAATCCAAGTGCCATACCTGTCTTATTCTTCTTAAGGCCATAAATAGTAGCCGCAGGTAATATGTAAGAGCATCCTATTACAAAATTAGAAAATTCTCCTACAAAGCCTGTATCAGTACCTTTAACCACAAGCTTTAACATAATCTTTAAAAACTCAATCAAAACTCCTGCCACAGGTCCTAAAATAAATGAACCTATAAGAACAGGAAGCTCGCTAAAGTCAAGCTTGTAAAATGTTGGAGCAAACCACAACGGAAAATCAAAATACATTAAGATAAATGCTATGGCAGAAAACATTGCTATCAATGTCATCTTCTGCACATTACCCACCTGCTCGTTGTAGCGCATCTTAGTCATACGCTCCACCATCTGTTCCAGTAATTTCGCAATAACGACTATAAAAATCACTATTGCCACCATAACTAAAATCATTAAAATTTCCTCCTTACTTTGGTGCTAAACACCATCTTCTTTCATCCAGACTATACTGTCGGTTTGAGAATCGCACTCAATCTGCCTTTTGGCTCGCGGACTTAGACTTGCCTTACCGCCGGTCGAGAATTGGTTAATACCTCACTCTGCCCTGAAGCTAAGAATTAGAAATTCAAATCTTCAATATTCAGTTTTCAATTTTGACTTTGTTAGTCTATCACATATTATCAACTATGTCAACAATATGCCAGTAAACCAAGGACTAAAAGATGTGCAGGATAAAAGCCATAAAATAGCCATTTTATATTAGGGCCTCTTTTACCATTGTAAAATAATAACAAGACATTACTTAATATGGCCCATCTTTGTATCCCTGTTGATAATAACATATGCGCAACACTAGTCCATAATACCATATATATTTTAGAATCATAAAAGCAATAGATAATTAATATCAAAATCATTCCATACATATCATAATCTGTGACCAACAAAAGCGCACATATCATAGGCCCTGTAATTGCACATATTTTTATAAATGGATTTTCTTTGCTTATTCCCCAAAGCATAATAAGTCCTAAAAGGAAGGTAAACATAACATTCTGATGACTGTTATTAATAAATTCTCCGCTTATGGCAAAATCAAATGCCGGTTCTGATATAACAGCAAATATACCCATTCTAAGCATATATTTTCTAATATCCCTAGTATGAATAAAACCTTCCACTATAAAATATGCGAATATGGGAAAAGCTAATCTTCCGATAATACGAAATATATCTATGCCTGGAAAAAATATAAGTCCTATATGGTCCACTAACATTAAGCCCATTGCAATAAGCTTTAATTGTGTACCATTAAATATTTTTACCATTGCTTTCTCCTACCAGAACAACTGCTGTTCTTCCTTCTAAAACAACACGTCTTTTTTCCTTTAATATCTTACAATTATCAGATGTATCCACCTTTATATTCCAGCTCATAGCCTTAAGATTAGGAAGTGCTAATTCTCTCTCCTCCCAATGCATATTAAAACCAATATAAATATATTTACCCTCTGACATATCAGCATACATAATACCTATATCTCTGTCTGAATTTTCAAAATCCTGACACCATGCATTTTTACCGTGGAAAGAAACCTCCATACCTAAAGACATCTGACTTATATATTGCTTTCTAAAAGCAATAAGTGCCTTGCAAAATTCATATATTTCCTTATTCTTTTGCAAATCCTTCCAGTCAAGCCAAGTAAGTTTACTATCTATACAATATGGATTATTATTGCCCTTTTGGGAATTACCAAATTCATCACCAGCCATTAAAAGTGGTATACCTCTTGATAAAAATACCATAATTAAAGCGTTTTTAATCTGTCTTTTACGCAAAGCAATAACCTTTTTCTTTTTAGTAGGACCTTCTTCACCACAATTCCAGCTGTAATTATAATTCTGCCCGTCCCTGTTATTTTCGCCATTTTCCTCATTATGCTTCTTGTCATAGCTTACTGTATCCATCAGGGTAAAACTATTTTGGCATGCTATATAATTAACCTTATAAGGGCTTACAGCCGAAAAGCTATTTGCAAATTCTCTTAAATGGTCCTCATCTCCTTTTAAGAAACGTCTTGCATTTATAAGAAATTCATCATTGTAATCCACAAGCTTTTTATTAACATTGTCATAGGCATCCTTGTTACGGTTGAAATATGTTGCAAATATTTTTACCTGATTTAATATAGGGTCTGTTTTTATAAGTCTTTGCATTGCCTCATCACAATTTATGCGAATTCCGTCAATGTGATATTCCATCACCCAATATCTTAAAACATCAATTATCATATATGGAATAAATGATGCCTCAAAATGCATCTCTAGTATTATCTCCATATTATTTTTATGAAGTTCCTTTACAAGATTTTTAAATTCGTCTATATAATTTACACCCTTTGTAGATGCGTACTCAGGCTTTGGAATATAGTAATCTCCCTTTGAATATCCCCAATAATTCTTTCCTGATGTCATACAGGGAGCATACATACTTTGAGCACTGCTTAAATCTTCAAAATTGTGTATAGGAAATAACTCTACAGTAGTAATTCCTAATTCCTGCAAATATGGTATTTTTTCAACAATTCCCTTATAAGTACCCTTCGCACTCACTTTAGAACTGCTATCCATTGTAAAACCTCTTGTGTGAAGCTTATATATTATCATATCATTCATTGGAACATTAGGCTTTTTATCTTCTTCCCAATCAAAAGTAGAAGGCTTGTATGCATAGAGCAACTCTTTTTTATCCTCAGACATAAACTCTCTAAAACTTAATATATTCTTAGCGCCTAAGTCTGCAATCTGTTGTCCATTATAGCAATACTCATACACAAATTCTTTTAACTTTAGCCCCTTTACAACCACAGAAAATACATTACCAATCTTAAATTTTTCATCTAAGAATATGGTACAATATAATTTCTTGGTTTTAAGACGATAAATATTAAGTTCTATCTGCTCATAGTGGCTTACCAATGCAAAATTATATCCGTCTTTCGCCACAGTAATTCCCAAAATCTGAGGATTACCTTTTTCTAAAATAATCTTTTCTTGCATATAGTACCTCCCATTATTTAATAACAAGTTCTACCGGGCAGTGATCCGAGCCCATTATCTGACTGTGTATGTCTGCACTTACAAGTCTGTCTTTTAAAGACTCTGACACTACAAAATAGTCAATTCTCCATCCAACATTCTTTTCTCTGGCCTTCATTCGATATGACCACCAGGAATATGCTAATTCCATATCAGGATAAAAGTATCTGTAGGTATCTATAAAACCATTCTCTAGAAGCTCACTAAATTTGCCTCTTTCCTCATCAGTAAAGCCTGCACTGAAATGGTTAGTCTTAGGATTCTTAAGGTCGATTTCCTTGTGCGCTACATTAAGGTCTCCACAGAAAATCACAGGTTTATTTTCTTCAAGCTTCTTTAAATATGTTCTAAATGCGTCCTCCCAAGTCATTCTGTAAGGAAGACGAGCAAGCTCACTTTGAGAATTAGGAACATACACAGTAATAACATAAAATTCTTCAAATTCAGCTGTTATAACTCTGCCCTCCATATCATGTTCTTCAATACCAATACCATAGCTTACATTTAATGGCTCCTTCTTAGTAAATAAAGCCGTTCCTGAATAGCCTTTTTTCTGTGCATAATTCCAATACTGATAATATCCGTCTAATTCTAAATCTATCTGACCAGCTTGCAATTTTGTCTCTTGAAGGCAAAAAATATCTGCATCTGCCTCTTTAAAATAATCTAAAAAACCCTTTGTAACACAGGCTCTAATTCCATTAACATTCCACGATATAAGTTTCATCCCATTCTCCTCCATTATTACTTTTTATTATTATATCAGATTTTTTACCTATTTTAAATCAAAATCTGGAATAAAGCTTTCTGATGCAGTTTCTCCTTCCTGAATAAATCCATTTTCAACACCAATATCTATGGCAAAATCAACAACTTCATCATATTCTTCGTCCGTTATTTTGCGATTTAACTCTTTTATATCTTTAACCATTTCAAGTGGAGTATACTGATTCATAATACTAATAAATATATTGTCCCCATAGGTTTCATAAAGATATTTTATAACGTCTTTTGAATCCTTTGTGCAACCCGGTAATATCAAATGTCTTACTATTACACCTTTTCTTATAATTCCTTCATGGTCAAATTGTGGTTGTCCTACCTGGCGATACATTTCCTCTATCGCTTTATGGGCAACCTCAAAATAGTCACCTGCATTAGAATATTTTTTACTAATAGCTGGGTCCATATATTTTAAATCAGGTAAATACACATCTACTAGTCCCTCTAAAAGTCTAAGACTTTCTACGTTTTCATAGGAGCTTGTATTATATACGATAGGCAATGAAAGACCTTTTTCCTTTGCTATTTTTAAGGCAATGCTAAGTTCTTTTACATAATGGGACGGTGTCACCAGATTAATATTATTAGCACCCATTTCTTTTAAATTAAAGAAAACTGATACTAATTCTTCTATTGTAATTTCTTTACCACATTCATTTAATGCTATTTTATGATTCTGGCAATATATACATTTTAGATTACAGCCTGTAAAAAATACTGTTCCTGAACCATTTTCTCCTGAAATACAAGGTTCTTCCCACATATGTAAATATGCCTTTGCTATCTTTATTTTTTTGCCTACTCCACAAAAACCAGTTGTATTTTCTCTGTCTACATTACATTTTCTAGGACATAGATTGCATTTTTCCATATTTTTTTCCTCTTTTCACTCTCTATTATTATAATAACACAAAAGTTAGTCTTGCAAAATCCTAAATTTACTGTAAAATATAATAGAATGTTAAAAAAAGGATAGGAAGGTTTTTACAATGATAAGTGCTAATAATGTAACTTTAAGAATCGGTAAAAAAGCTCTTTTTGAGGATGTAAATATTAAATTTACAGAAGGTAACTGTTATGGTCTTATTGGTGCCAATGGTGCAGGCAAATCAACATTTTTAAAGATTTTGTCTGGTCAGCTTGAACCAACTAAAGGTGATATCGTTATCACTCCTGGTCAAAGATTATCTTTCTTACAGCAGGATCACTTCAAATATGACGAATTTATGGTTCTTGACACTGTAATTATGGGTAACAAGAGACTTTACGAAATTATGAAGGAAAAGGATGCCATCTATGCAAAAGAGGACTTCACTGAAGAAGATGGTATCAAAGCCAGCGAACTTGAAGGCGAATTTGCTACAATGAACGGCTGGGAAGCTGAATCAGATGCAGCAACTTTACTAAATGGTCTTGGTATCGAGACAGACCTTCATTACAAATATATGAAGGACTTAAAGGGTAGTGAAAAGGTTAAGGTTTTACTTGCACAGGCTTTATTTGGTAACCCTGACATTTTACTTCTTGACGAGCCTACTAACCACCTTGATTTGGATGCTATCGCATGGCTTGAGGAATTCTTAATCAACTTTGACAATACTGTAATCGTGGTTTCCCACGACAGATACTTCCTCAACAAAGTATGTACACAGATTGCTGATATCGATTATGCAAAAATCCAGCTTTATGCCGGCAACTACGATTTCTGGTATGAATCAAGCCAGTTAATCGTTAAGCAAATGAAGGAAGCTAATAAGAAGAAGGAAGAAAAGATTAAGGAATTACAAGAGTTCATTCAACGTTTCAGTGCCAATGCTTCTAAGTCTAAGCAGGCTACATCAAGAAAACGTGCTCTTGAAAAAATCGAACTTGATGACATCAAGCCATCAAGCAGAAAATATCCTTACATCGATTTCAGACCTGCCAGAGAAATTGGTAATGAAGTACTTAGTGTTGAAAACATTTCTAAGACAATAGATGGTGTTAAAGTATTAGATAATGTATCTTTCATCGTAAATCATGATGATAAGATTGCATTCGTAGGTGCAAATGAACTTGCAACTACTACGCTTTTCAAGATTCTTGCCGGTGAAATGGAACCTGACTCAGGTTCTTACAAATGGGGTATTACAACTTCAATGTCGTACTTCCCTAAGGATAACACTCAAGAATTCGACTGTGACGATACAATCGTTGACTGGTTAACACAATACTCACCAGAAAAGGATGTAACTTATGTTCGTGGTTTCTTAGGAAGAATGTTATTTGCCGGAGACGATGGTGTTAAGAAGGTTAAGGTATTATCCGGTGGTGAAAAGGTTAGATGTTTATTATCGAAAATGATGATCTCAGCTTCTAACGTACTCATTTTAGACGAGCCTACTAACCACCTTGATATGGAATCAATCACAGCTTTAAATAATGGTCTTATTAAATTTAGCGGTGTAGCTTTATTTACATCACACGACCACCAATTTGTACAAACAACAGCTAACCGTATTATGGAAATCGTTCCAGGCGGCGCTCTTATCGATAAGATTACAACTTACGATGAATATCTTGCAAGTGATGTAATGGCAAGAAAGAGACAAGTATATACAATGGCTGAAGAGGATAATTAGAAAAATACTTATCTATACGAAGAGACGTTTGCACTCCTTGTCGCTCGTAACGGATGCTAAAAAAGATGTTTCGTAATAAAATTTCGAAGACCTGCTCTTTTGAGTCAGGTCTTCTATTTTATTCCTTACATCTTTTAAGCACCGACGGCTCCAAAGGCTCTTCTTTATAGATAAGGTATTTTTTTGCGGGGGTGTGAAAGTTACGCAAAGCCTAGTACCTATAGTACTTAATAAAAGAGGCATACACTAACCTTTCAATGTAAACATCGAGGTTAGCATATACCTCTTTTATAAGTGCTTCGCACTTAGGCTTTGCTTAGATTTACTCCTCATATTTAAACAGCGAAATAAAAACAATCAAAACACCAGTACAAATATACATATGCTTACAAATATTTGCAGCTGCAATCATACCTCCTTTAATGCTTGCTTCTATCATATAATTATATGCATCACCACCAACATATTGTTCAGGATTCAAAATAATGCTACTAGGAATTTCTATCAATACTCCAATAACAATTAATACTATACCAACTATTATACCTAATTTTGAAATTTTACTGAATTTCTTACTATTTTTTATATTATATTCCTTTATATCATTACTAGCAATTTGTGGTTGCGATGTATTTTGATTAAACTCATTTTGATAATTAATTTTTTCTCCACATACTGGGCAAAATCTAACAGATGTATTTATCCCCGCTCCGCATCTTGAACAATATCTTTCATTTTTTTCCATATCAATTCTCCTCGTATTTTACAATTCTTAATAACTAATTTTATATGTTGCTTCTAATCCTTTATCTGGATGATACTTCCAACTAACAGTAATACCTAAATCTTCAAAAGTTTCGCTTTGTTTACCATCACTAGCCGATGTATGTAACATGTCTTCCATAAGCGAATATGGCAACCCTAAATATTCAGCAACTTCACTCAATGCCAAATATGCATCATAATCAGTATAATCGTCCTTATTATCTGGATTTGTATCTATTGACAAATAACTTCCATCACTACCAATTGATGCAAATGTATCTTTTAATTTACATGCATCATACACTGCTTGAAAATCAACCACTGGTTCAGTCTCACTAGGAGAGGTGTTTGTTGTACCTTCTACTTCTTTATCATGTTCCCCTTTTAAGAATACTATTAATACAACTGCAATCATTATCAATATAATAGATATAATGGGGATTACAAGTTTCTTTTTATTCTTCGACTTCTTTAGTTTCATATCAAGTTCATTATCCGCCACATTGCCTTCGTTAACATAATTGTCCATATAAAATCCTCCTAAAACAAATCTTATTATTACTAAAAACATTAATTAAATCCATAATATGTAATAGTGCAAATCCTTTAAATACAGTTCTTCTTTATATACTATAAATTCAGAAAACGTTTTTATAATACTTATAGTATAGCATTTTTCTCAAAAAATATCAATAGTCTATAGAAATATAGCAATAATATTCATAGACTATCGGTTAGGAGGATAACTTATGAGCGAAATATCAAAATATATCGGACAACGAATCCGTAATTATAGAAACTTACAAGGTTTAAGCCAAGAAAAATTAGCTGAATTATCTAATTGCCATCCCACCTATATAGGTCAAATAGAGCGTGGTGAAAAAAATGCTACTCTTGAAAGTATCGAAAAAATTGCATCTGCGTTAAGAATACCTCTTTCACAATTATTCGAAAAACTAGAAGAATGTAGCAGCCATAATAACATCCCTCTCAAATGCTATGAACTTATATCTAGCAAAAATTATATTGAACAAGAACATTTATACCAAATTTTGCTAAATATAGATAAATACAAAAATACAGATAATACCTAATATATTTATATTGTAATTAAATTTTCTCAATCACAAAAGAGGTACACAACCTAAGCTATCTACCTCTCTAATGTTGATATTTTTATACCAATAAATGGATGCACATACATACATCCATTTATTGACTTGTTTACTCCACTGGCCTTCCGGCTATCATTGTCAGGCGATTGCTTGCATTAGGTGCGCCATTCCAGTGACTACGACCATATGAACAATGGCATGTCGGCCAACGATTAAATTCGTAAGTACCTTCTGGGGTGATATATATGTCGCCATCTTCCGGTCTTACAGGCATAAGCTCTCCTGCTTTTAATTCTTCATCGGTTGCCGCTACAATATATGTACAACCTTCCGCCACTACATCTCTGTCAACATACCAATAAATAACTGTACCTACAATGAAAAATATTATTGTAACTGGTATAATTATCTTCAACCTTGGCCATACCTTTTCAAAAAAAATCCATTCAAATCTTGCCATAAATATTCCTCCATATTATGTCAGTTATCAATATATATAACTTCTAAGTTTTGCTTTTCAAAATCAACACCTTCAAAAATTTTTTCATAATATTCTTCTCTAGAACGCCCCTCTATTATTACAGTACCAGTAAGACTTGTACAATTTTTAAATATTCCATTTATATTTTTAGCGCCTCGTGGAATCCTATCTACTTTTTCAAGAGATATACAGCCTTCAAATGCATATTACATATATTCCACTGATACAGGAAGCTCATTTATCTCCTTTATACTCGTACACCCAGAAAACATTTCTTGCATATATATAAGCCCTATTGGAAGTTTACTCACTTTTTCTAAGCTTGTACAATTTTCAAATGTTTTTTCCATATTTGTAATACCTTGAGGAAATTTAGGAGTTTCCAGCAAACTTACACAACCACTGAATGTTCCACGCATACTAGTTATTCCCGCATGTAATGCTGTTATTTCCTTAAGATTTTTGCAATTTTGAAATGTCCCACTTAATTCCTTAACATTATATGGTATATTAGGTGTCACTACTAAACTTGTACACCCTTCAAACGTCTCCAATAAATTAACAACTTCTTTAGCTGTAATTTCTGGCGCTACTTTCAAACTAGTACAACCTTTAAATGTATACGAAAGATTAAATACATTCTCTGGTATATTGGGTGCCACTTCCATATTACTACAGTTCTCAAAAGTTCTTTCTAAATTCAAAAATGTATCTTCTTCATTTATGAAACTTTTTAATGGCTCATACTCTGTTTTTGTTTTGTCTATTACTGTTGCATTCCAAAAATAATGTCTTCTATATATTTTTCGGTCACATATATATTCATAATCTTTCATTATATATTTATCTCCACTATTAACACTTGCTGGCATACGCTCTCCCTCTTCGTATCTTTTACCCTTATATGTAACATACACACAGCCTTGTTCAACTTTCTTTCTGCTAACATAATGCGCTAACACAATCCCCAAAATCGAAACGCATACAATACCAATTACTATTATTTTTTTCTTCATATAACACTTCCTCTACTCCACTGGTCTTCCGGCTATCATTGTCAAACGGTTGCTTGCATTAGGTGCGCCATACCAGTGACTATGACCATAGCTATCCATACAAGCACATATTGCTCCAGTGGTAAACTCATAGGTTCCCTCTGGTGTTATATAAACATCTCCTGCAATTGGGCTTACTGGCATTTTTCGCCTTCTTTTAATTCAGTACCATCTACGCATACATACACGCAGCCCTCTGCCACTATGTCTCTGTCTACATACCAATATGTTATTATACCTACGATAATTAAAAACATCGTAACCGGTACAGCTATTCTTAATTTTGGTAATACCTTTTCTAAAAAAATCCATTCAAATCTTGCCATAAATATTCCTCCTTCACACTAATAACTCTCCTAAATCGAAACGCACAAAATATTTTTTAAATTCAATTTTTCATCCATATAGAATCTCCTTTCTTTGATAGCAATTTCTGTTTTGCTTCTTACTTTCTTTATAACATTTTGAGCAAAAAAATCAATAGATTTTGCATGAGTGGTCAATATATGACATGAACGGTAAAAAAATGTCCCATTTTTTTATTAAAAAGGGATTGACAAGTGAATTTATAATAATTAATATCAAACTTATTATAAAGTTAATGGAGAATTTTAAATGAATGCATTAGTCATTAATTGTAGCCCCGTAAGAAATGGTGCAACAGCTGATATTGCGCATATCGTTTCAGAATGTTTAAAGAATAAATTTAATGTAAAAAATATTTGTATTGATGACTTTGAAATTGGACTATGTAAAGGTTGCAGAAGTTGTCATAGTACAGCCAAATGCATTCAGCACGATGATGTCGATTCACTTATGAGTCATTATGAATGGGCCAATATAATAGTTTCTGTATCACCATCATATTGGGCTGATATTCCTGGGCAATTCAAAGTATTCATAGATAGATGTACACCATGGTGCAATACCCATGAACCACATGCCAAACTCTCTCATGGAAAAAAAGGATATACGATTGCTTTGAGAACTGGACCGAGTATGCCAGAATGTGAAAGAATAATAGGAAGTATTGAACATTTTTATGGTCATTTAGAAATTGAGTCATGTGGCAAATTGGGTTTATGCTCTATCGAATATAAAGAAGATATTGCAGGAAGAATTAACGAAATAACAGATTTTTGTAATAAGATATTAGAAACGTAAACACTTACAGCCAACAAAAAAGCTGCATCACTGCAGCTTTTTTATTATCTTATTTCTATGAATTTGTAACTTTCTAATATCTTTAAATATTTTACAAGTCTTTCGTAGAGTGGCTCGGCCTTATCTCCAAAATGCTCTTTTACAAGCTTACCAAGCTCTATTATATTTCTACTTTCGTCTAACAGAGGCCATATAAAACTTCCCATTTCGTCCAAATGCACATGTGTTACCTTTGGCTTTTTTAAAAGCTTTTGGGCTATCCTGTTAAAAACACCTTTATTTTCGATATCCAAGGTTACTATTCCTTTATCATCTTTCGACCATGGAATATGCTGTGGTCTTAATGGAATCTTTTCTAAAAAATTCTCTGAAACTTTATCTTTCTTACTTTTCACTCTTAGCACCCTTTTTCCAAATTGAGAATTTGAGTATTGTAAGTATCATAAGACCTAATACCACTAAGCTTCCAATATTGGCTACCACTTCCGGAAGGTTAAGAATATCCGAAATATCAATATATTTATCAATACCGAAAATTGCAAGGATTGCAAGAAGTATACCAACCAAACCTTCACCAGCAATCATTCCTGAACAGAAAAGAATACCATCATTAACAATTGCTTTCTTTTCTTCTTCTTTTCTCTTCATCTTATCAAATGCAAGACGAACAAGACCACCTATCATAATACAAGCGTTAAGATGTACCGGAAGGTATACACCAATTGCAAATGGAAGTACTGGAATACCAATAATTTCTACTACCACTGCCATAAATACACCAATAAATACAAGGTTCCATGGAAGGTTATTCTCCATAACACCTTCAATAATCATCTTCATAAGTGTTGCCTGTGGTGCACCAAGTTGTTGTGAACCAAATCCATATGCTTTATTTAATACAAAAAGTGTAATACCAATAACAAGTGCTGATGCTATAACACCTATAACTTCACCAATCTGTTGCTTCTTTGGTGTAGAGCCTAAAAGATAACCTGTCTTTAAATCCTGTGATGTATCACCTGAAATAGCTGCAACTATACAAATGATTGAGCCAATTGCGATAGCTGCCTGCATACCTGATACGCCTGTATCTCCTGTAACTCTTAAAATAACAGTTGTTATAAGCAATGTTGCAATAGCCATACCCGATACCGGATTATTACTACTACCTACTAACCCAACCATACGTGATGATACTGTTGCAAAGAAGAAACCAAATATTACAACTATTACTGCTCCAAGTAAGCTTACAGGAATTGCTGGAATTAACCATACAAGTAATGTACAGATTGCTATAGCTATAATAACAACCTTAATGCTAAGATCCTGTTCTGTTCTTAAAGTGCTACCACCTTTAGAGCCCTTCATACTCTTAATTGCATCTCTAAATGTACGAACAATAAGAGGCAATGATTTAATAAGGCTTATAATACCACCTGCTGCTAATGCACCTGCACCAATGTATCTGATATACGAACTCCAAATAGCACTTGCGCCATCTGCTGCATACATTTCACCAATTGCCACTGTTCCCGGATAAAGAATTAAATCCTTACCAAATAGAACAATAAGTGGAATCACTACCATCCAGCTGAATACACCGCCGGCAAACATATAAGATGCAATACGTGGTCCACAGATATAACCAACACTTAATACTGCAGGATAAATCTGAGTTCCGATTTCACCTGAAAAATTCTTAATCTTTAATGACACTTCACCAGGAACTGCCTTTATACCATCAATAATAACCTTAAATAAAGCTGCAAATCCCATACCTGCAAATACTGTTGATGCATTAGCACCACCTTCTTCACCTGCGAGCAATACTTCTGCACAGGCTGTACCTTCAGGATATGGCAATATACCATGTTCTTTTACTATAAGAGCATTTCTTAGTGGCACCATAAAAAACACACCAAGCAAACCACCAATTAATGCAATAAGAGTAATTTCAAGAATATCCGGTGATTCCATCTTACCTTCTGCTGCCCATAAGAATAATGCCGGGATTGTAAAAATTGCACCTGCTGCTACTGATTCACCTGCAGAACCAATAGTCTGTACTATATTACTCTCTAAAATAGAATTTTTCTTAAACAATACACGGATAACTCCCATAGCCATAACTGCAGCCGGAATTGATGCTGAAACAGTCATACCTACTCTAAGTCCTAAATATGCATTGGCAGCACCAAATATTATCGCCAAAAATATACCTGAAATTATTGATAACACTGTAATCTCAGGTGTTACCTTATCCGCTGGTATATACGGTGTGAATTCTTTTTTCTCATTCATAAATAAATTCTCCTGTTCTGTCTTGTATTTTACTTATAACCATCCTTACCATTATGCTTAACACTATATAGAGCCTTATCTGCCATTTCCATCAAAGTCTCATATTCATTCCCATCATCTGGATAGAACGAGATTCCTACGCTAATTGTTATCTTTTTGTTCGGATCTCCATCTACATCAAGTAATTTTATAGTTTCACAAATCTTTTTAGCCTTATTGTAAACAAGTTCTTTGTCATATGTATTTTTCATAATGACCATAAACTCATCGCCTCCAAATCTGCCAACCATAGAATTTTCATCGAACACTTTGCAAATAGTATCTGCGACTTCTATAAGGGCATGATCTCCGCATATATGTCCCCAGCTGTCGTTTACTTCTTTAAAATTATCTATATCTATCAAAAGTAAAGCAAATGGCACTCTTGTACGCTTTTCCAATCTATACTCAAGATAATTCTGACAAGTTTTTTTGTTATATACACCAGTAAGTACATCCTGTTTATTCTCTTCGTCCAGCTCTCGTATAACATTCTTCTGTTTATACTTTATATATTCAGAATTAACCAAAAGATTAACTACTCTTCCTAAAAGATAAGCTGATGCTTTTATAGCTTCTTCAGAACGTATCTCTATCTGTCCTAATGCGTTAAGATACTCGTTACGGTCAATTCCAAGTTCATCAGCCAACTGAATAAAACTATTATAATCTGGTTCAGAAGCTAATATCTGCCCACCAATAATTTTACCTAACAAAGTTCCATCATCTAATGTTATATCAAAGCTAAAGTCCATAAGCCCTGCGTGACAATAATAAACTCCTTTATTGCCACTATCACAGGCAACGCAACGCCTCAGGCCTTCTGTGGTTCCTCTAGTGTACTTTGTACAAAAATCCTTAAAACCAATCTCACCTGAAATATACTCACCGTCTGCATCCATAGCTATTGTTGCCATACCGGTTGATTTAGACCACTCTGTCATAACCTGTGATAATAATGTTAAATCAAAAAAATCTGTTATATGCATAAGGTTTCCCTCTTTTCCCTCTATAAATTCAATTAATATGAATAAATATCATCATATCATCGAACAATATAGTATTGTTAAAATGTACAATGCACCTATGATATTATTGTATAATTTTTAACAAAATAAATCAAGCATTTTTTCTGAAAATTGGGGGAGGTATTTTTTGAAAAGAGAATTTTTTATTTGCGGAACTATAGGAATATTACTTGAAGTTTTTTGGACTGGTTTTCTTTCAATGACAAATTCGGACTTTTCATTAAGTGCCAACACATCCATATGGATGTTTCCTATATATGGTTGTGCAGCCTTTATAAAACCTATTAGTCATCTTATTGGTAATAATAATTTCATAATTCGTGGAGCAATTTATGCGATTCTTATTTTCATTGGTGAATTTATCTTCGGAATGATTTTAAGTTCCTTTGGGATATGCCCTTGGAATTACAATAACGCCCCATATAACATATGCGGCGTTATCAGATTGGATTATGCACCATTATGGTTTATATCCGGTCTTTTATTTGAATTCATTTTAAATTCTATTCCTTCAGCTGGCCATTTAGATAATCTTTAACCTTGGCAAGCTCAATTTCTACACTAGAACCATCCCAAATATTGTGGAACATTATTTCTATATACATGTACAGCTCAGATAAATCCATAAGTTTAGTCTTTGGCACCGAGTTACAATATATATTCATTAAAGCATTTAATTGTTCTATTTCATAAACAACACTTTTTTTGCAACTAAATTCACCTGCAGTTTCATATAACATATCTGCTGCATCAATTGTAAGAAATTCAGCAAATGACATCGCAATGGCCTGTTTTTTTGAATAAGGATTAACCACTACTACCTCTGTTATTGACAAAGGCTTTGCCTCTATTATGTCATTTTCATCAGAATCATTAATATTTATGCCCGGAATGGCAGATATTTCATATTCCTTTCCGGTAACGGTTATCTGATGAAGCTCGTCTGTATTAAAGATTCCACATGCCGTTCTATTTCCTAAAAACTGTTTCATTATATAGCCATCTTCTACCTTTGTTCTATCAATACTAAAATATGTCTTAAGATTCTGAAACTGCTTTAATACTGCTATTGTTTCGTCATTATATATATTTATCATTTGCCTTTGATCACCTGTATTACCAGTGATATTAACAGTTCCTCCGATAAATGCATAGTTACTTACAACATCTGATACATTCCACTCAAATATGGATTGGAATTCTTTCATTTCCTCTGTTGGTTCAAAGGTTTCTGCATATAAAGTCAGCTCATCAAAGGTTTTAATAGTTTCTTCTCTGTACATTTTATTTGTAACAAAGCATGATGTATCATAAAACAATGGATATCCTATCATCTTCCCATTATAAGTTATAGAATCAATTGCAGCACTTGCATAATTATCGGAATTAAACACTTCCTTATTGTTGTTTTCTTTAGCAATTCCTGATAAATATGCTTTTTCTAACTGATCATGACTTATAAGATATAAATCATATGGTATTTTTTCAGTTGTATTACTCTTGATTATATCATCAAGATAATTTCCTTTAGCCTTATATACAGCCTCTATTTTTATATTTGGATATTGCTCGTTATACTTTGCAATGGCCTCTTTAAAAAAGTTTTTCAAATTCTCATCTGTATAATAGACAGTTATTTCTTCTTCCAATTCCTTGTCTATACTTGTATTTTCCACATACAATTCATTATATGTAGTCTGCTTTTTACAGCCAAATGCTACAATTGACAACACCAGCACTAGTACAAATGCTAATTTTCTTTTTACGGTCATATAAAACCTCCTTTAATTTTAAAGACAATCCTTCAAAATCGCTATCATCTTATCTACATCTTCCTTTGTAATAATTAAAGGTGGTACAAAACGTATTACGTTTTGACTTGCCGAAATAAGTATAAGCCCGGCATCCATAGCCTTTTTAACAACATCACCCACTGGTATATTAAGCTCAATTCCCTGCATAAGACCCATACCACGGCGTTCTTTAACGCTGTCATATTCCTTTGCAAGAAGCTCTAATTGTTCCTCTAAATATTTTCCAACTTTTTTTACATTTTCTAATATATTCTCTTCTTCAAATATATCAAATACTGTGCTTACTGCTTGAGTAGCAAGCGGATTACCGCCGTAAGTTGTTCCATGGTCACCAGGTACTAAAGCCTTTGCAACATCTGCTTTTGCAACAAATGCGCCAACAGGTATACCACAGCCTAATGCCTTTGCACATGTCATAATATCTGGTGTTACACCATATTGCTGATATGCAAACATAGAACCTGTACGACCCATACCACACTGAATTTCATCAAGAATAAGAAGTATTCCCTTTTCATCACATATCTTTCTTACTTCTTTAATAAATTCTTTTGTAGCAGGGAAAATACCGCCTTCACCCTGTACTGTTTCAAAAAGAATAGCACAAGTCTTATCATTGATTAATGCCTTAACGCTGTCTAAATCATTATAATCAGCAAATTTAATACCTGGAATCAATGGTCCAAAGGCTTCCTGATATTTCTTATTACCTGTAACAGATAAAGCACCCATACTTCTTCCGTGGAAGGAATGATTCATAGCTATAATCTCATGGTCTGTGCTTCCATCCTTTAAATATGCATATTTTTTAGCAAGCTTAATTGCACCTTCAATAGCTTCTGTACCACTATTAGTAAAGAATACCTTATCAAGTCCGCTTGCCTTAACTAACTTTGCTGCTGCTAAAGCCATTGGCTCGCTGTAATAGTAGTTAGATGTGTGAACAATCTTGTCCACCTGTGCCTTTATGGCATCATTATATTTTTTATTATTGTAGCCTAAAGCAAATACAGCAATACCAGCACAGAAATCAAGATATTCCTTACCATCGTTATCATATAAATGCACACCATTACCATGGTCAAATACTATCTGATAACGATTATATGTATGTATTAAATTGCTTTCAGCCATATCTATAATCTTATTTGTCTCCATTGTAAAACCTCTCTGCATTGTTATTTAAAATAGCAGTCCCAATCCCTTTGTTAGTAAATATTTCTAACAATAGGCAATGTGGCTTTCTTCCGTCTAAAATGTGAACTCTTGATACGCCACTTTCAATAGCATCGATACAGTTATTAAGCTTTGGAAGCATACCGCCACCAATAAATCCGTCACTGATTAATGCTCTTGCTTCATCAAGGCTAAGCTCTGATATTAAAGTAGACTTGTCTGAAGGATCCTTATATACGCCTTCAATATCTGTTAAGAACGCAAGCTTTTCTGCATTAACTGCTGTTGCAATAGCGCATGCCGCATCATCTGCATTGATGTTGTATGTATTAAAGTCATCATCTACACCGATTGGACAGATAATTGGTAAGAAATCATTTTCAAGAAGTGTGTAAATAATGCTTGGATCAACATTTTTAACCTCACCTACAAATCCGATATCTTCACCGTTAGAATATTTCTTATTAACCTGAAGCATTGCGCCGTCCTTACCACTGATACCGCAAGCCTTAACACCTAATTCTTCAACGATTTTTACAAGGCTTTTATTAACCTTGTTAAGAACCATCTCTGCTATCTCCATTGTTGGTTCATCTGTAACACGAAGACCGTTAACAAACTTAGTATCCATACCAACCTTGTCAATCCACTTTGTAATTTCCTTACCGCCACCATGAACGATAATAGGCTTAAAGCCTACAAGCTTAAGTAATACAACGTCTTCAATTACTTTTCTCTTTAAATCTTCGTCAACCATAGCACTTCCGCCGTATTTAACAACGATAATCTTACGATTAAATTTTTGTATGTAAGGTAATGCTTCTATAAGCACCTCTGCCTTTTGTAATTCTAAATCTTTTTCCATAATATCCTCCTACGAACGATAATCCGCATTTATTTTAACATAGTCAAATGTTAAATCGCAACCCCAAGCTGTAGCACTTTCACTACCCTGCTTGATATCTGCAATTGCTGTTACCTGCTTCTTTGATAAAATCTCTGTTGCAAATTCTTCGCTATAATCAGTTGCCATACCATTTTCAACAATTTTAAGCTTGCCTGCTTCGCTTTCAAAGTAAATATCAACCTTTTCAGGGTCGAAATTGGCTGTTGAATAACCCATTGCACAAAGGATTCTTCCCCAGTTAGCATCGTGTCCGAAAACTGCTGCCTTTGTAAGGCTTGATGTTACAATAGACTTACTAAGTGTAACTGCCTGTGCCTTTGTTGCCGCATTTACAACCTTTACCTCAAAAAGACATGTTGCACCTTCGCCATCCTCTGCAATCTTCTTTGCAAGAACTTCATTTACATAGTATAGAGCATCATAAAATGTCTTATAATCTTCATTTTCTTCTGTAATTTCTTCGTTGCCTGCAAGACCATTTGCTAATACCAAAACTGTGTCATTGGTTGATGTGTCGCCATCAACTGAAATCATATTAAATGTATCTGCGATAATATTGCTTAAAGCCTTCTGTAATAATTCCTTGCTGATGTTAACATCAGTTGTGATAAATCCAAGCATTGTAGCCATATTTGGATGAATCATACCTGAACCTTTGCACATACCGCCAATTGTTACTTCTTTACCACCAATCATAACTGAAACAGCAACCTTTTTAGGTACTGTATCTGTTGTCATAATAGCCTCTGCTGCCAAATCACAATCAGCTAATGTATCGCCAAGCCCAGCTGGAAGCTTCTTAATACCAGCCTTAATCACATCCATTGGTAACTGCTTACCAATAACACCTGTTGATGCCACTAAAACTGCATCCTGTGGAATATTAAGTTCATCTGCTACAGCTTTAGCCATATCCATACAATATCCATAGCCAACTTCACCTGTACAAGCATTAGCAACACCTGAGTTAACTACTACTGCCTGTGCCATAGGTGATTCGTATACAACCTTTTGGTCCCATTTTACAGGAGCTGCCTTTACAAGATTAGTTGTAAATGTTCCTGCTACCTTACATGGCACTTCACTATATACAAGAGCCATATCCTTTTTTACGTTATTCTTAATTCCTGCGTTAAGTCCTGTTGCCTTAAAACCTTTAGCGGCAACAACGCCTTTATCTAACATTTTCATAATAATTCCTCCTTTAACGAGCCCAAACGACTTATCTTAAAGTCGTTGGCGAGTTACCGCAAGCGAAATTCGCGTAGGCGATTTTGCTTGTCGGATAAATAAATTTGCGCCAGCAAATTTCTAATTGATTTTGTCAGCTTATCAAAGTGACAAAATCATATGCCTCCTTTTTAGTACCTGTTATTTTTCTCTAACAAATACACCAACCATTGCTCCAATTATATCACTTGGTGACATAACCTGCTGAAGTTCCCATCCTTCTTCTACATATGCATTGATAATCTCCTGTGCCTGCTCTAAATCCTTTTCTCTAGACATTTTGAGACCTTTATTTAAATATACTAATTTGTATTCTTTCACAGTAATTTTTCCTTTCTATGGGAACATTGGTGCCTGTAAAAGACCCATTGTCTCATCTAAACCAAACATAAGATTCATGTTCTGAACTGCCTGACCTGCTGCGCCCTTCACAACATTATCAAGTGCACCCATCATAACGATGTGACCTGTTCTTTCATCAATCTTAAAGTTAACATCTACATAGTTACTGCCTTCAACCCATCTTGTCTCTGGGCAAACATCTTTTTCAAGGACTCTGACAAACTTTTCATTCTTATAATATTTGTCATATACAGCCTTTACTTCTTCATATGTAACATCCTTTACAAGCTTTGCATATGAAGTTACTAAAATACCTCTGTTCATAGGAACAAGGTGTGGTGTAAACATAAGCTTAATGTCCTTGCCAGCCGCATAACCTAACTGTTCTTCAATCTCAGGTGTATGTCTGTGCGTTGTTACACCGTAAGCCTTAATATTTTCATTAACTTCACAGAAAAGATTAGCTACCTTAGCACCTCTACCTGCACCTGAAGTACCTGATTTTGCATCTATAATAATTGAATCTGTATCAATTAAACCTTCCTTAACTAATGGATAAATTGTAAGGATAGAACATGTTGTATAGCAACCTGGGTTAGCTATAAGTCTCTTACCCTTGATATCTTCTCTATTGATTTCGCAAAGACCGTATACAGCCTCTTCAATAAACTGTGGGCTCTTGTGTTCAATGCCATACCATTTCTCATATACACTTACATCCTTAATTCTAAAGTCAGCACTAAGGTCAATAATCTTAGTCTGCTTTAAAATGTCTTCTGTAACTAAAGATGCACATAAGCCCTGTGGTGTTGCAGTAAATATTACATCAACCTGCTTAGCTAATTCTTCCATATTATCATCCATGCATACATCATCAACTATCTCAAACATATTCTGATAAACTTCCGAATACTTCTTATCTATATAGCTTCTTGAGCCGTACCACACAACCTTTGCTTCCTTGTGTCCTAATAATAATCTAACTAATTCATTACCTGCGTATCCTGTCGCACCAATTATACCAACTTTAATCATAAGTCGCCTCCGTAAAATTCTCTATTTAAGACTCGCCTGAGAGTCTTAGTGCGGAATTCGGGTCAGCTTTAGCTGGCATCTTTCCTATCCGAATTCCTGCACATATATATTCATCAGACAGAAGTTATTTCATGTCTGATGAATTTGTCTTACTACATATTAAAACAAGTTTGCAAATATGTAAAGAGCTTTTTTGAATTTTTATTCATATTTATGCAAAATTTTTGTATATTATGCAATACATTTGAAAATATAACTTGATTATTTTACATAGATGATGTATATTATTTTCATTAAGAAAAATATCTAGGAGGATTATTTAATATGAAAGAAAAAGTTGTTCTCGCATATTCAGGCGGACTTGATACTACAGCAATCATTCCTTGGTTAAAGGAAAACTATGATTACGAAGTTATTTGCTGTTGTATAGATGTTGGACAGGAAAGTGAACTTGACGGATTAGAAGAAAGAGCTAAATTATCAGGTGCTGAAAAGTTATACATACTTGATGTAGTTGATGAATTTGTTGATGAATACATCATCCCAACAGTTCAGGCTAACGCAGTTTATGAAAATAAATATTTATTAGGTACTTCATTTGCAAGACCAGTTATCGCTAAGAAATTAGTTGAAATCGCTAAAAAAGAAGGCGCTGTTGCTATCTGCCACGGTGCTACAGGTAAGGGTAATGACCAGGTTCGTTTCGAACTTTCAATCAAGGCATTAGCTCCAGAAATCAAAATCATCGCTCCTTGGAGATGTAAAGAAACTTGGAAGATGAATTCTCGTGAAGACGAAATCGAATACTGCAAGCAGCATGGTATTGATTTACCATTCTCAGCAGATTCAAGCTACAGCCGTGACCGTAACTTATGGCACATCAGCCACGAAGGTCTTGAACTTGAATTACCATCTAACGAACCAAACTATGATCACTTATTAGTTCTTGGTGTTTCACCTGAAAAGGCACCAGACGAAGGCGAATATGTTACTATGACATTTGAAGCAGGTGTTCCAACAAGCGTTAATGGCAAGAAGATGAAGGCATCTGATATTATCAGAGAGCTTAACAAGCTTGGTGGCAAGCATGGTATTGGTATCATCGATATCGTTGAAAACCGTGTTGTTGGTATGAAGTCACGTGGTGTATACGAAACTCCTGGTGGAACAATCCTTATGGAAGCACATACACAGCTTGAAGAACTTATCTTAGACAGAGATACTTTAGCATATAAGAAGCTTGTAGCTACAAAATTTGCTGATTTAGTATATGAAGGAAAATGGTTTACACCACTTAGAGAAGCATTACAAGCATTTGTTGTTTCAACACAAAAGAACGTTACAGGTGAAGTTAAGTTCAAGCTTTACAAGGGTAACATCATCAAGGCTGGTACAACTTCTCCATATTCATTATACAATGAATCACTTGCAAGCTTTACAACAGGCGAGCTTTATGACCACCATGATGCTGAAGGTTTCATCAACTTATTCGGCTTATCAATGAAGGTTAGAGCTATGATGGAAGAAAATAACAAATAATACTAAACAAAATAACACATATGTAAGAAGAGACGGCGATAAACTCTCTTCTTAGCATATGTGTTTTTTATTTAGCATTTATTCATTTTTACAATTCACTCCATTTAGGCAAAAGATGGATTAATAGATATGCATATGGCACGCATAATAACATTACAAACATAGGTGAACCACCATTTAAATATACACAAACTGCAAATGCTAACCAAGCTATGCCATCAGCTATCAACCATTTTTTCTTCTTTTTCATCAAAAACAATACCGACACGACACCAATAAAGGTTGTAAATATTGCCATTAAAATAAATAAGATAAATAGCTGTATCCTCAAATCCTTTAAACACAGTATTGCACTTATCAAAAAAGATGGCATCAATACAACCGCTATTACAACGCTAATTATCAATAATACCTTTGTCGTCTTATCAAGTTTCATACACATCTCCCTTACTATATCACATCAAATGAAATTTATTGTAATTTTAGTTTCTAACAATATATAACCTTTTTTAAGTACTTTTTATCCTGATCCACCAGATATATCCTATAGTTCTTCTTATTTACTAATACATTAATGCTATCCCCTGGGAAATATATGTCATCATAGCTTTTATCTAATAATCTACTGTTAAACACGTATATCTTTCCATTTTCTGCAGTATAGCTACATTCAATAAAATATTTTCCCTTTTTGGCATTGTAACCAATATGATTAACAATGGCATTAATCCTTTTTCCTTTTTCAGCAAGAGCATATTCAATGTCTACCTCTATCTGTTGCAAATAAAGTTTTCCAATTCCAAATAACAACAACGCCCCAAACACTAATAACATAAGTGGAACTACCCATAATATAACATTATCCCTTATCGGTTGAAGTTTTGTTTCATCGTAATACAGTCTAATTGTATCTCCTTCATCTCTCCATAAAGCTCCAGTATTCAGATGAACATTTTCATATAATTTGCCATTATATACATATGTAACATAGATACCACTTTCTCCAATGGAACTAACTCTACCTACAAATGATGAGGTAGTATTCACTAACTTAACCGAATTTACTAAACTCGTAAAACTAACTATAATCATAATTACCGAGATAACCATAACTGTTAATTCCAATCTTTTCAAAAATTTTTCCATAGCTTTATACTACCTCCTTCTTCCCATAATATATCCTGTTTATCTTATAATTGTCCTTATCTACAAGCACCTTAATCGAACTTCCTATCGGATAAGCATCATATATAGAACTATAAAATGTCCCACTAGTAAAAATATATTTAACCGCTTCTAATTCATAAGAACATAGAAAATAATATGCTGTCGCTCTTTTACCTTGTATTTCTTTAATTTCTTCAATAACACAATCAAGAACAACTCCATTTTCTTCAGTAAGTGCCTCAGATGCATTTGCTTCAAAAGATTTAAACAGCTTACACATTCCTAATATAACAATAATAGAAATCGTAGCTGCAACAATTGGGAAAATATTATATCCCATTGTAGTAACTTCATTAGGATTATTAGGATTGATGTATAATTTAACCTTGTCTCCTTTATTCACCATATTTACAGCGGCTATTCTCACCTCTTTATATTCTTGTCCCTTATATGTATAATCTGCATATACAGTTATGTGGGTTGTTTCATCTGAATAATACGACTCAACTTTACTAACAGTTCCTCCCACGCTATCATACTTTACTGCAATTTCGATAAAATCCCATATTTCAAATCCAAAACATAATACTAAAAGTATTACTATTACTGCTACTGTAATTTTATACGCTTTATTCTTCATAAAATAGCTCCTTTCACAGAAACCAATCCCTCTCTTATATCACATCAAATGAAATAAATTCATTTTTTCTATAAGTCAGGTTACCAACTGTACCCTCTTCCATTCTGGAATAAATATTTTTGTCAACCTTAAACTCCAGTCTTTCTGCGCCATCCTTAAATACCAAAATATATTCACATATTTTCTTTCTTAACTTTTCTCCCTTTTCACCAACCGTGAATACTGCATACTGACTTCCATAGTTAAATGCATCCGTTGCATAATCTTCTATAACATTCTTAGATTCCAGCAATACACCTTCTCTGACATTCATCTTCTTTTTATTCTTCAATGACTTTATATCTGGTTCATCTTGTTCGTATGAATCATCTTTGTCACCATCAACTAATTTTGAATATGCTTCTATACTTAAAACCACCATAGAACCATAACCATTCTTAGTTAAATACACCGGATTACCGCCACTTACTTCTTTTTCAATCTCTGTAAATTTGTTTCTTAAATCTGAAATAGGTCTAATTTGTATCATTTTTTGCATCTCCTTTTATCATTACTTTATCATTATTTTATCACATTTACATTAATTGTCAAGCATTTCTTTGTATTGACATTGTAATCACATTGTGTTAAACTATTAATGGAGGTGAAATGCTATGATACAATACTCAAATGTAGCCATGGCTCCAAAAGATGCCACATTTCAAGTACGAATCAATTCTGAAATTAAGCGCAGTGTTGAAGAAATATATGCCAAAGTAGGCTTAACTTTAACTGATGCATTTAACGCATTCTTACAACAATCTATCAATGCTGAAGGTTTACCATTTTTACTAACTCTTAACAATAAAGAAGTCCTAAAAGAACAAGCTCTTACAATACTTATGAATGACCTAAAAAGAGCTGAAGAAAATGCAAAAAAAGAAGGTTTCATTAACTCTGAAGACCTCGAAAAGGAATTGGGGGTATAATTTTGAGAAAAATACAATATACTCCCGATGCCGCTAATAAATTCTTAGGTCCATCCGTTGAAAAAATGTTTGGAATTCCCACTAATTATCGTTATATATTTACTTCCAAAAATTATATCTTTTACACTATAGATACTAATCATATACATATAATTAACATCTATAACGAAAAAGAAGATTTTATCTGGCCACTCTTTGGCTTAACTTCTGATTATTAAAATATAACATTTCTCATTTTTAACAAATCATTAACATTTCAAAAACATCTCACAAATACTCCTGCTTCATAATAAAGCCATGATACAAAAACAAATATACATTACAAAAAGGAGGTAAGTGCGAAAAATAGCACTGATGTGCCTATTTTTCACACAGCATATTTGTGCTGAAGCATCACAAATATGTTTGATGCGACAACCAAAATCGCTTCGCGAATTTCAGTTGCGCAATTCCTTCGCATATGACTTGCAAATACAAGTCATTTATGCTTCGGAATGGAGGAATTATGAACAAACACGATCAAGAATTTATGGTACAAAAAATCCGCACACAGTATAT
>JAZQMK010000093.1:0-35632 GCA_045543455.1 Lachnospiraceae bacterium | reverse complement strand
CAGAGAATAGGAATATTCGCAGGTAGTGGTGTTGGTAAGAGTACACTTCTTGGTATGTTTGCAAGAAACACGAAGGCGGATATTAATGTTATAGCCTTGATTGGTGAGCGTGGCAGAGAGGTAAGAGAGTTCGTTGAACGAGATCTTGGTGAAGAGGGAATGAGACGAAGTGTGCTTGTTGTTGCGACATCTGATAAACCGGCGCTTATAAGAAAAAAAGCCGCGATGACCGCTACAGCAATAGCTGAGTACTTCAGAAATCAAGGTAAAGATGTATTGTTTATGATGGACTCACTTACTCGTTTTTCAATGGCACAAAGAGAAATAGGACTTGCGTCGGGAGAACCGCCGGTATCTCGTGGTTATCCGCCAAGTGTATATAGTGAGATGCCAAAGCTTTTAGAGAGAGCCGGAATGTCGGATAAAGGTTCTATAACAGGACTTTATACAGTACTTGTTGATGGTGATGATTTCAATGAACCTATTACAGATACAGCAAGAAGTATTCTTGATGGACACATAATGCTATCAAGAAAATTAGGACATAAGAATCATTATCCTGCAATTGATGTATTACAAAGTGTATCCCGTGTTATGAGTCAGATTGCAACAAAGGAGCACAAGCAGCTAGCAGGTAAACTTAAAAATGTTTTAGCTACGTATCAGGAAGCAGAAGATTTAATCAATATCGGTGCATATAAGATTGGTTCTAACAAAAACATTGATTATGCAATAAGAAAAATAGATGATATTAATAGATATCTGCAACAGGGCGTAGATGAGAAATTTAATTTTGACGAGGAATTAGTTCTTTTAGAACAACTATTTGAGGAATAGGTGGTTAGATGGCTAAGTTTATATATGAAATGCAAAATATTCTTGATTTAAAAGAACAGATGCAGACGCAGGCAGAGCAGGCATTTGGTGCAGCACTGCAGATAGTGGCCACTAAAGAAGAAGATTTAAGAACTTTAAGACTTAAAAAATTAGATTATGAAGATGCATACAGAAAAGCATCAAAAGGAAATGTTGTAATTAGAGATTTAAATGATTATAACAAAGCTATAGCCAATGTAAATGCTCAGATTAAAGCAAAATTAGTTGAGCTTGAAGTGGCTAATAAGAATCTTGAACTGGCAAGAGTAAAACTTGACAATGCCATGAAAGAGAAAAAAATATATGAACAACTGAAAGAAGCAGCTTTTGAAGAATTCAAGATAGAATTACAAAAAGAAGAAAGCAAAGAAATAGACGAGCTTGTCAGTTATACATATAGTACTAAAAGTAAGTAGGTGAAAAAATGGCTGAAAAAGAAAGAAAAATAATACAGGAAGATTATGATGATGAAAAAAGTGGAAGTAAGATAAAATCACTCTTTTTTGCACTCATAATCATACTGATTTGGATAGCTATTTTATGCATAATAATAAAAATGGATGTTGGAAGCTTTGGTAGCGTGGTTTTAAGACCTGTACTTAAGGATGTACCAGTAATCAATAAGATTTTACCAGATGTAACAGATGATGATATTTCATCTGAATTAGGTTACAGATATAAAAACTTAGACGATGCCATAGCAAGAATAAGAGAATTGGAATTGTTAGTTGCACAATATGAAGCATCCTCAGATGCTAATGCACTTACAATTGCAGAGCTTATGGCTACAGTAGAGCGTCTTAAGATATTTGAAGAAAATCAGGTTAAATACGAAGAGTTAAAGAAAATATTTGACGAAGAAGTGGTATTTAACGGTCAGGCTCCTGACATTGAAGAATACAGAACCTGGTATGAAAATATGGACCCTGAAAATGCGGCAGAAGTATACAGACAGGTTATAGAGCTTTTAGAATACGAATTAGAGATAATTGAACTGGCTAATACATATACGAAGATGGAACCAGCCAATGCGGCAAGTATTTTAGAAGAAATGTCAGGTGATATGGAAAAGGTGGCAGTGATGCTTCTTTGTATGAAAACAGCCAATAGGGCATCAATAATGCAGGAAATGGACCCATTATATGCTGCAAAGCTTACCAAAATAATGTATCCTGAAAAGCAATAGAGTGGCGAAAGCCCTTCTATATAAATATTAAAATGCATTTGCATTTGGAAAGGAGGACAAGCTTATGGTAAGTAGCAATGTATCCGGCTCTGGTGGAGTGTATATGGATACAAGCTTTGATTTTACTCCTAAAGTTGCTGAAAACTGCGGTGTTGATTTTAAGAATTTTATGAATAATTCTAAAGATGCTAAGGTTGAAGTTAAGAATGATATCGTAAAGGATAAAACCAACGAAGATATGAATTATCTTAATAACAACAGTTTAGCGGCGCAGAAAATCAATTCTTCTAAAGCAGAAGAAAGCGCAAAGCTTACTAAGGACATGATAGCCAAAATCGAAAAAGCAATAAAAGAAGTTGTTATGAAAGAATTTGGCGTAAGTGAAGAAGAGTTGATCAATGCAATGAATGTGCTAGGTATTTCCTTTATGGATTTACTTGAAAATAGTAATCTTACAGCACTGAGTATGCAGCTTAACGGCGTGGATGAAGCAATACTTATGGTTACAGACGCAGAACTGGCATTACAATTTAAAACAATTGTTAATGAATTGAGAGAAATTGTTAGTGAGTTTGCAGAACAGTTAAATATGGAACCTGAAGAATTAAAAGGTCTTTTAACTGATGTTTCCGATGAAAATCTTTTAAAGACAGAGACAGAAACAGAAAATGATGCTGTTTCAAATGAAATTAATCAGACTGAAAAAGTTGAAGTTAACCAGACAACAAAGGATGACAGTCAGGGATTTGATTCTAAGGATAACAAAAAAGAAAGTTCTAATCTTGAACCAAGAGAAATTGTTGCAGACATAGTCAATAATCTTAAAAGCGGATTTGCTGAAGCAATAGCTAAAAGCGAGTATAGTACAACATCTTACATTGATGGTATGGACATAATTGAACAGATTATGGAATCGGTAAAGGTTACCGGCATTGAAGAAGGTACAGCTTTAGAGATTCAATTAAATCCGGAACACTTAGGTAAGATAAGTCTTAACGTAGTTTCAAAAGATGGTGCAATTACAGCACAGATAACAGCTCAGGATGAAGCGGTAAGAAGAATTATTGAAAGCCAGTTAGTTACACTTAAGGAAAACCTTAACAATCAGGGAATTAAAGTCGAAGCTGTAGAAGTTACAATTTCAGCGAGAGGTTTCGAACAACAATTTAATGACCAGAATTCTAAAGCAGATGATGGTAAAGGTGTAAGAAAAACAAGAAAAGCCTTTAAAGACGAATTCGAGGATGAAGAAGAAAATGACGAAGTAGTCCAAGAAGTATTGAAAAGTCAAGGCAACAGCGTAAATTTAATGGCATAGGAGATGATGAATATGGCAATTATCGCAGGTGTAAATCCAGATGGTACAATCCAAACAACAACAAATAATACTTCATCAACAACAAAGTCAAAAGCTACAAACGGACAGCTTGATAAAGAAGCATTTTTACAATTACTTGTAGCACAGATGAAATATCAGGATCCACTTCAGCCATCAAGTAATACAGAATATATTGCACAGCTTGCAACATTCACACAGGTTGAAGAACTTCAAAATGTTGGTGATACTTTATCAAAGGGACAGGCTAGTGATCTTGTAGGCAAGACAGTTATAATGAAGACTGAATCAGCAACAGGTGAGGCTGGATATGTTTCAGGAAAAGTTGATTATATGGTTGTTGAAGGCGGAAAAGTATTCTTAGCAATTGAAGATAAGTTATACAACATTGACGATCTTGATACAGTGGTAGATGAAGATTACTACGACAAGATGTAAGGACAAAAAAGGATGGATGTATTATGAATATTAAGAATATTGGTAATTATACTTCCATTGAACAGGTTAGTTCGCAATATCTTAACACTAACAGAGTGAATGATGTTAAGACTAACGAGATTTCTTTTAAAGAAGTTTTACTTCAAAAGAAAAATTCACTTGAAGAAATACCATTTAATTCCACATTAAAGTTTTCTAAGCATGCAGGGGAAAGACTTGCAGACAGAAATATCGATTTAACAGATGAACAGCTTAAAAGACTTGAAGATGGAGTGAAGAAAGCAAGTGAAAAAGGAATTAAAGAGTCCTTGGTTATAATGGATAATTTTTCATTTATAGTTAATACGAAAAATAACATAGTTATTACTGCCATGGACCAGGCAATGGAAGGCGAAAATGTTTATACAAACATTGACGGAGCAGTAGTTATATAGCTGGACCGAAAGGAAGCTATCCTATCCCCGAACGACAGAAGGGATAAAAAAGATTGGAGGTCATTTATTATGATGAGATCATTATATTCTGGTGTTTCAGGTTTAAAAGTACACCAGACAAAGATGGACGTTATAGGTAACAATATTGCAAATGTTAATACAGTAGCATACAAAGCAAATTCAGTTACATTTAGTGAAGTGTTTTATCAGACAACACAAAATGCATCAGGTCCAAATGCTGAAACAAGCAAGGGTGGACAAAATGCGATGCAGATAGGTCTTGGTTCAAATGTTGGTTCTATTTCAACTAATATTGAAACAGAAGGTGCATCACAAAGAACAGACAATCCATTTGATTTAAAATTATCAGGAAAGTCATTCTTTGTTGTAAGTAATGCTGGTGCAAGCTATTACACAAGAGCCGGAAACTTTACAGTTGATGGTGCAGGTAACCTTGTTACAGCAGGTGGTGACAGTGTAATGGGTTGGTTAGCAGATGAAAATGGTGAAATTATTAAAGATGCACAGCTTTCAGCATTATCAGTAAAAGGACCAGAATTTACATATACAACACCAGAAGCAACAAAAAACAATACAGTTTCAGGTAACATTAACAAAGAAGATGCAAGCTTTGCAAATGGTAATCCTGTAGTGTTTAACACAAAGTTTTATGATAGCTTAGGATACAGCTATCTTGCAACAATTGAAATACATCAAAGCCCTGATAATCCAATGGATTACACATTGGCAGTTGGAGATATTTCTTGTGAAGGTGTTGCAGTAGAAGGATATACAATTGAATTGGATGAAACATCTATTTCATTTGATGAAAGTACAGGTGAACCAAGTATTCAGCAATTTGTGATGACTGTTGAAGCTCCTGAAAATGCAACACCAATTGATCCTATTACAGTTGACGTATCCCAGTTAACATCATATGGTGATGCAACTAATATTGTAGTATCTACAGGTGATTTACAAGGCTATGGCGCAGGTAAGGCTGTTGGTACAATGACAGGTGTTGCAATTGGTGCAGACGGTAAAATCGTAGCATATTACAGCAATGGTGATGATAAAACATTAGGACAGATAGCAGTAGCAACTTTCTCAAATCCTGCAGGTCTTGAAAAAGTGGGAGATAACCTTTATCAGAACACTATGAACTCAGGAACAATGACATATGAAGATGTTACAAAGAGTGGTGGAAGCATTTCACAGGGTGTATTAGAAATGTCAAATGTAGATTTATCAAATGAATTTACAGAGATGATTACAACACAAAGAGGTTTCCAGGCTAACTCAAGAATTATTACAGTATCAGATACTATGCTTGAGGAATTAATACAGCTTAAGAGATAATTTATAATTAATACCGGCAGTACCTGATAACTGTCAGTACTGCCGGATATAAAAAAGGAGGTTGGCTTATGGTAACATTAACCAGACTCAATGACAGCGAAATGATAATAAATGCAGAACTTATCGAAGTGATTGAAGAAACTCCGGACACAGTGATAACTCTTACTACAGGAAGAAAATTTATAGTAAAAGAAAGTGGACAAGAAGTTAAAAATTTAGTAATATCATATAAGAGAAGTTTGTATAAATTTGACGAAGAATAGGAAATTTATTAGGCGGTGGCAATATGGATATAGCAACTTTACTAGGTATTATAATAGGATTTGCAATGGTTATTTTCGGTATTCTTACCAGTGGTGGTGTGGATGCGCTTGGTAGCTACGTGGATATTCCATCCATCATTATTACATTAGGTGGTACGCTTACATCAGTACTTACATCATGCACTATAAGTGAATACATAACAGGATTTAAGTCTATTGCAATAGTATTTAAAATACAAAAAATTGATGAAAATGCAACAATCAAATCTATAATCGATCTTTCAAACGTAGCTCGTAAAGAAGGTTTATTAGCCTTAGAAGAAATAGCAAGTACGATGGAAGATGAGTTCTTGAGAAAAGGAATTCTTTTGATTGTAGATGGTACAGAGCCAGATTTGGTAAGAGACATTTTGGAAACAGAATTAGTGTCTGTAGACGCAAGACATAAGAAGCTTATAAAGTTCTGGGAAAATCTTGCAGCTATGGGTCCTGCTTGGGGTATGATTGGTACATTGGTTGGTCTTGTAAACATGTTAAATAATATGTCTGACCCTAACTCTATCGGACCATCAATGGCAACAGCTTTGCTTACAACATTATATGGTTCGTTGATAGCTAACTGGATATCAACTCCAATTGCTACAAAGCTTTCTATAAATAACGATAATGAATTTAAATTAAGACAGGTAATGATTGAGGGTCTCCTTTCTATCCAGGCTGGAGAAAATCCTCGTGTAATAGAAGAAAAATTAAAATCATTTATTTCTCCTGCACAAAGAAAGACATCAGAAAATGCTGACGGTGCAGCTGGAGGTGAAGCTTAATGAAAATGAGACAAGAAGAACCACCTAAAGGTTCTGCAGCATGGATGGCAACATTCAGCGACTTGATGAACTTATTACTTTGCTTCTTCGTATTGCTCTTTTCTATGTCTACCATTGATGCTGAAAAGTTTCAACAGATAGTAGCAGCTATGGCTAATAATATTAGTTTTATGCCAAGTGGTGGAGCTACGATAGGAGAAGGCTCTCTTATATCAAGCGGAGCCAGTCATCTTACAGAATTAGACGATTACTATAATGATTTAGGTGTTAATGCTGATAACGAAGATCCTAATGCAACTGACACGGAAAATCCATTTGATAAGGTTGAACAGGAGCAGAATAAAGAGTCAGAAGGTATGGCAGAAGATATACAGCAGGGTCTTACAAGTAATGGTCTTACACAACAGATAGATGTTGTTGTTACAACTCAATATGTAAGTCTTAATATCAAAAGTGGTATTTTGTTTGATTCAGGTAAAGCAGAATTAAAAGCAGATTCCATAGCGGTATTAGAAAAAGTAGCTAAAGTACTTAAAGCTTATGATGAATACACAATAGAAGTTATTGGACATACAGATAATGTGCCTATTAATACGGCGCAGTATGCAGATAATACCGAATTGTCCTTAGACAGAGGCTATAACGTATATAAGTATTTAGTGAATGTAGCAAAATTTGACTCTTCATCAATTAAACCTTCTGGAAAGGGAGAATTTGATCCTATTGCTTCCAATGCAACAGCAGCAGGAAGAAGCCAGAACAGAAGAGTTGAGATAAGAATATATAATAAACTTAGTGGTATTTAATCACTGGGAAAGGCGGCATAGTTTATGAAAAAAGGTATGTTTACAATAATATTGTTAGCATTAACAGTTATAAATCTTATATTTAATATAATTATAGTATTTACAATGCTACCAAGTCTTAAAAATACAAATAATCTTGTTAATAAAGTTGCAACAATTATAGATTTGGATAATGCAGCTAAGGAAGATGCTAATAATGGTGAAGTGGCTATGAAGGACTTGGAAGTAGTAGATGTTGAAACAACAGTTACTTTAAAGCAAGAATCAGAAGGTGCCAAATTAAGATATGCAGTAATTACACTTACTGTATCATTAAATAAAACTGATGCTGATTACGCATCTAAAAAAGAAGTATTTGACAGTAAGAAGAGTATAGTAACAAGTTCAGTTAATACAGTGGTATCTGAATACACTATAAATAATGTTAACTCTAAGAAGAATGATATTAAAGCTGCTATTTTATTAGACTTAAAAGACAAGTTTGGCGAGAAATTTATTTATGACATTTCGTTTAGCCAGTTTAATATTCAATAATTAGGAAAATTAAGAAATAAAAGGAGGTGGTATTGGATGAGTGAAGTGTTGTCACAAAGTGAAATAGACAATCTGCTCAAAGCACTTAATAGTGGTGAACTTGATGTTGAAGAGATGAAGAATAAGCCAGAGAAGAGCGTAAGAAGCTACGATTTTGCAAGACCTTCAAAGTTCTCTAAAGAGCATTTAAGAACACTTGAAATTATATTTGAACATTATGGAAGATTGTTATCGACTAACTTACCGGCACATCTTAGAAAACCGGTTCATATAGAAGTTATGAACTCTGAAGCGGTAATATACTCAGAATTTTCCAATGCCTTATCAAATCCGGTACTTTTAGGAGTTGTTAATTTTGCACCTCTTGATGGAAATATAGTAATTGAGTTAGCTACCAATATAGGCTTTGCGATAGTTGACAGATTATTAGGTGGCGGAGGAAGTGCTCTTGAAAAGAGCAGAGAATTTTCTGAGATAGAATTAACTATTTTAGAAAGAGTTTTTAATACTTTAGTTGAGTTGTTAAGAGAACCTTGGCAAAATGTTGTTAATACATCACCAAGACTTGAAAGAATAGAGACAAATTCACAGTTCGCTCAGATAATAGCACCAACGGATATGATAGCCATTGTTACATTGTCAATGGGTATAGGTGATGTTGAAGGACTTATGAATGTATGTTTACCTTATTCTTGTCTTGAAAGTGTAATGGATAAGTTAAATACAAAATACTGGTTCTCAACAATGCAGTTAAAGGATGAAAGTACATATCAGGATACAATTGAAAACCTTATTGCAAAAGCTAAAATACCAATAAAGGTATTGCTTGGCAAGAGCAAGATAACAGTAAATGATTTTGCAAATTTACAAATTGGTGATGTAATAAGATTGGATATGAAGATTGATAATGAATTAGATGTATATGTTGGCAATTTGAAGAAGTTTTCGGCATTGCCGGGAAGTTCTAATGAAAAATATGCTGTAAGACTTACCTCTGTATACAGCGAGGAATAGAATACTATTGCAAGGAGAGTGAGAAGAATGGATGGAATGTTATCTCAAGATGAAATAAATGCTTTATTATCCGGAATGGGTTCGGATAATATAGAGCCAGATGAAGAATTATTAAGTAGTGAAGAAGTGGATGCCATAGGTGAAGTATCCAACATAAGTATGGGTACCGCAGCAACAACCTTAAATTCATTATTACAGCAAAAGGTAGTTATAACAACTCCTAGCGTATCTTATGCTATGTGGGAGGACCTTGCGGCACAATATGACAGACCATGTGTATTATTACAGATTTCTTATAAAGAAGGTCTTGATGGTAATAATGTTTTAGTATTAAAGGATCACGATGTTCGTGTAATTACTAATATTATGATGGGTGGCGAAGCTACTAATGATGTTAGCGATGAACCATTAACAGAGTTACATTTAAGTGCTATTGGTGAAGCTATGAACCAAATGATGGGTTCGGCAGCAACTTCAATGTCAAATCTCTTAAACAGAAAGATTGATATTAGTCCACCAATTGCAAATCTTGTTGATTTACATGGTGACATGAATGAAGGTATGTTACCTGAATTCTTAAATTATAAGTTTGTAAAGGTATCATTTAGAATGCAGATTGGTGACTTAATTGACAGTGAAATGATGCAATTATTCCCATTTGATTTTGCTAGAGAATTATATACAAACTTTATGGCAACAACAAATACTATGGTTGAAGAAGTGGTTGCACCAGCACCACAACCGGCACCACAGCCGGCACCACAACCAGTACCACAGCCGGTACCACAACCTATGCCACAGCAAATGCAGCCACAACAGGTAATGCAACCATCTCCACAGATGATACAATCACCTGTAAATGTTCAACCTGCATCATTCCAGGCATTTTCAAATGATTTGGTTTCATTTGGACAAAAAGAAAATATTGACTTAATCATGGATGTTCCATTGGAAGTTACAGTAGAACTTGGACGAACAAATAAGTCAATAAAAGAAATTTTGGAATTCTCGCCAGGTGCCATAGTAGAGCTTAATAAGATAGCAGGAGAGCCTGTAGATATATTAGTTAATGGCAAATATGTAGCTAAGGGCGAAGTAGTTGTTATTGAAGAAAGCTTTGGTGTACGAATTTCTGAAATAATTAAGTAGAAAAATGTAAATATTTGTAGTATAATTTACTTAGAAATATTTTTTATGATAGGAGAATGTGATATGGCTAAAAATATTTTAATATGCGATGACGCAGCATTTATGAGTATGATGATAAAAGATATTCTTACAAAGAATGGATATAATGTAGTAGGTGAAGCTGAGAATGGCGCAAAGGCCATTGAAAAGTATGACGAGCTTGCACCAGATTTAGTACTTATGGATATTACTATGCCAGAGATGGATGGTATTCAGGCTCTTAAAGGAATTAGGGCTAAGAATCCAAGTGCTTCAATTATTATGTGTTCAGCCATGGGTCAGCAGGCAATGGTTATTGAATCAATTCAGGCAGGGGCAAAAGACTTTATCGTTAAGCCTTTCCAGCCAGACAGAGTTTTAGAAGCCGTTAAAAAGGTAGTGGGATAATTGATGTTAATTGCGGCATTAAATCTTGATGGATTTGTACAGTTTATTACAGTATTGTTAATATTTATCTTCGTGCTGGTAATAACATATCTTACAACAAGATTTGTAGGTGGTTACCAGCAGAAAATGTTAACTAACAGCAATATTAAAGTAATAGAGACAATGCGTATATCGAATAACAAATATATGCAGATTGTTAATGTTGCAGATAAATATTTTGTTATTGCTGTTTCTAAAGATAATGTTACATACATAGGTGAAGTTAACGGTGATAATTTGACAATTAAGGAAACTGTAACAGGTACAGACAGTTTTAAAAGTATCTTAGATAAAATGAAAATTAAGAATAATAAAGAGGACGATTCAGAATGAAAAAGTTTAGCATTGTTTTAATGTTGCTTTTAGTACTTCTGGTTATGGTACCTTCTAAGGTATATGCAACTGAAGTTGAGGAAGATGTTACAGTGGCTGCAACAGAAGCCGCGACAGTTGATTCAAGTACAGGAAATGGTGGTAATATCAATATTGGTATCTCTACTAATGATGGTTCTGATATGGCGGCAGTATTAAAGATGCTGTTAGTATTAACTGTATTAGCTTTAGCACCGTCAATTGTGATATTGTTAACTTCATTTACAAGAATTATAGTTGTGTTACATTTTGTAAGAACGGCTGTTGGAACTCAGACGACACCACCTAATCAGGTGTTAATTGGTTTGGCTTTATTTATTACTTTCTTTGTAATGTCTCCGGTTCTTTCAGAGATTAATACTACTGCAATAGAACCTTTATCGCGTGGCGAGATACAGTTTGAACAGGCAATAGAGACAGGTATTGAGCCATTAAGAAAGTTTATGTTTAACCAGACAAGTCAGAAGGATATAGCAACATTTATTGAGGTTGCAAATATGGATGTGGAGAATATTGAGAACCTTGATGATATTCCAACATCAGTATTAATACCGAGCTTTATAATCAGCGAATTGAGAATTGCGTTTATAATAGGCTTTTTGATATATATTCCATTTATAATAATTGATATGGTAGTAGCATCTACACTTATGTCAATGGGTATGATGATGCTTCCACCTACGACAATTTCATTGCCGTTTAAGATATTATTATTCGTACTTGCAGACGGATGGAATTTGATTATAGGTAATTTAGTTTCAACATTTTATGTCTGACAATACAAAAGAGTTTCCACACAGAAACTCTTTGTTTCCTTTATAGGAAAAATTTAAGGATATAGGAGGGAAAGCATGACTCAACAGGAAGTTATTGATATAGCAAGAAATACAATATTTGTTATTATAAAGACTGCGGCACCATTGTTATTGGTTTCCCTTATAATCGGTCTTATAGTAAGTATATTTCAGACTGTTACATCAATTCAGGAACAGACACTTACATTTGTTCCTAAATTTTTAGGTATATTTTTGACTATTATGTTATGTGGTGGCTGGATTTTGAATACAGTTACCCAATTTATGATAGAGTTATGGTCGAATTTCGGCCAATATATAAGGTAGAAAGGAATTAGTGATATGGATTTTACTTTTGCTTTAATAGAATTTGAAAAATTCATACTAATTCTTGTAAGGTTGTCCTGTTTTGTGGTTACTGCGCCATTTTTTAATATGGCAAATACGCCAGCTAGGACAAAGATAGGCTTTTCAATATTTTTTTCAATGCTGCTGTATACTATGTTAGGTGATGTGGTAGATGTAAAATATGACGGCGATTTTGAATATGCTTCTCTGGTAATAAAAGAGGCGATTGTAGGTTTGCTTATAGGATTTTGTGCAAATATTTGTATGCTTATGGTACAGTTTGCAGGTAAGATTATCGACCTTGAGATTGGTCTTGCCATGGCTAGTATTTTTGACCCTACAACAAAAAGTGAAGTGGGTATAATTGGAACATTTTATTATGATATGGTAATGCTATTATTGATAGTATCCAATCTGCATTTATATTTAGTTGTAGCTATTAAAGAAACCTTTGAAATTATTCCTATAGGGCAGATGACGGTAAATCCTTCATTGTATGATACGATTTTAAAATTTTTTGGGGACTTTTTTTCCATAGGCTTTAGAATTGCATTGCCTGTGTTTGCAGCTATATTGTTGCTCAATGCTATTTTAGCCATAATGGCAAGAGTGGCTCCTCAGATGAATATGTTTGTAATCGGTATGCAGTTAAAGATTTTCGTGGGTTTATTTGTTGTGTTTTTAACAGTAGGACTGTTGCCTAAGGTTTCTAGTTTTATTTTCACACAAATGAAGCAGATAATTACTGGAGTAGTTGAAGGAATGATTTAGTATGTATCTTGAATATAATTTGCAGTTTTTTGCGCAGGACGGTCCCGGTGGTGAAAAGACTGAAGAACCTACTTCCAAAAAGTTAAGTGACGCCAGAAAAGAAGGTAATGTAGCAAAAAGTAAAGAGCTTGTTAACTCTATTATGTTATTTGCATTGTTTATTCTTATAAAGGTGTATGTAGGCATGCTTGGAAAGGGGTTTATTGAAAATTTTAATAAATTTTATAATATTATTCCTGATATGGTTGCTACAGTTTTAGGAGAAGGACTTAGTATAGGATTTACAGGAACAGTTATGATCGAAGCTTTTAAATCCATCATAATACTTATGATTCCCATACTGGCCGTAGGTCTTGTAATAGCTGTAGGTCTTGATGTGTGGCAGGTTAAATGGAAAATTACAACAAAGCCATTGCATCCTAAATTAAGCAAATTAGACCCAATAAAGGGTTTTAAGAAGATATTTTCAACAAAGGCATTAGTGGAATTATTAAAATCAGTGCTTATGATTGCTGTTGTTGCTTATGTGGCATATACGACAATTAAGGAGAAATATACATATATTTTAGGACTGTATGAGGTTTCTCTTAATGAAGCGATAACTATAATTGGAGATTTGGTAACTTCACTAGGTATTAAGATAAGTGCAATATTTATTGTTATCGGTATGGCTGATTATTATTATCAGAAAAGAAAATTCAGAAAAGATATGATGATGACCAAGCAGGAAGTAAAAGATGAGTACAAGAATGCAGAAGGTGATCCTCAGATTAAGGGTAAGATTAAAAGAAAAATGTTGGAAGTTTCCAGAAGAAGAATGATGCAGGATCTTCCCAAAGCAGATGTAGTAATTACTAACCCTACACATTTTGCTGTAGCCCTAAGATATGATGCTAACGAGGCAAAAGCGCCAATTGTTTTGGCAAAGGGTGCTGATTATCTGGCCTTTCAGATTAAAGAAAAGGCAAAAGAATATAATATTGAAATTGTAGAAAATAAGCCGCTGGCAAGAATGCTTTATCACAATGTAGATATAGGAATGGAAATTCCACCTGAACTTTATCAGGCAGTAGCAGAAGTGCTGGCATTTGTATATAATTTAAAGAAAAAATAAGAAAAGGAGGTATTAAGAATACATATGAAAAAATCAGATTTGTTTGTGGGACTTTACATATTGGCAGCAATAGTATTCTTAATAATCTCTATACCATCTCAGGTACTTGATATAATGCTGGCATTAAATATATCTATAGCATTAATGGTATTATTTAATGCCATATTTGCAAAAAGTGTATTGGAAATGTCATCATTTCCAACCATACTCTTATTTACAACCTTGTTTAGAATAGCATTGAATGTATCATCAACTAAGCTTATTCTTACAACAGGTGATCCGGGTAACGTTGTTACAGTATTCGGTGAATTTGTTGGTGGTGGTGATTTAGTTATTGGTGCAGTTGTATTTATTATCCTGATTATCGTGCAGTTTATAGTAATCAATAAAGGTTCTGAAAGAGTTGCGGAAGTAACTGCAAGATTTACCTTGGATGCTATGCCTGGTAAGCAGATGGCCATTGATGCGGACTTAAATACAGGCGCAATTACAGATAAAGAGGCCATTGAAAGAAGAGCAGAAATTCAAAAAGAATCTGCATTCTATGGAGCTATGGACGGTGCTACTAAGTACGTAAAGGGAGATGCGACAGCAGGTCTTTTGATTACAGTAGTTAACGTGATTGGTGGTATTGCAACAGGTGTACTTACTCATAATCTTGGATTTATGGATGCTTTAACAAAGTATGTAATTCTTACCATAGGTGATGGTTTGGTTAGCCAGATTCCTTCGCTTATGATATCAGTTGCTACAGGTGTACTTGTAACAAAAGCAGATAATGATGGTGATTTTACACAGGTACTTATAGACCAGCTTTTCTCTATACCAAGAGTTTTATATATGGTTGGTGGTACCTTAATATTCTTAGGCATATTTACACCTTTAGAATGGTTTATCTTTATACCATTTGGTGGAGCTATAATTCTTTTGGGAAGAAGAATTGCAGAAAAACAAGGTGTGGCACAGATTGAAAAATCGGCAGAGGCTGAAGATATAGATGTATCAGAGATTAGAAAACCGGAAAATGTAGTATCGCTTCTTTCGGTTGACCCTATTGAATTAGAGTTTGGTTATGGTATTATCCCGCTTGCAGATGTTAATCAGGGTGGAGATTTATTAGACCGTGTAGTAATGATTAGAAGACAGATTGCTTTGGAATTGGGTACAGTTGTTCCAATAATCCGTTTAAGAGATAACATTCAGCTTAATCCAAATCAGTATATTATAAAGATAAAGGGTATTCAGGTAAGTGAAGGCGAAATATTATTTGATCATTATCTTGCAATGAATCCGGGATTTGTTGAAGAAGAGATTACAGGTATTCCAACACTTGAACCTTCATATCATTTACCAGCTTTATGGATTACAGAAAGCCAGAGAGAAAGAGCGGAATCCTTTGGCTATACAGTAGTTGACCCACCGTCAATTATTGCAACTCATTTAACAGAAATTATAAGAACTCACATAGCTGAGCTTCTTACAAGACAGGATGTTCAGAACCTTGTTAATAATGTTAAGGAAACAAATCCTGTTATTATTGATGAACTTATTCCAAAACTTGTTGGAATTGGTGAGATTCAAAAGGTTTTACAAAATCTTTTACAGGAAGGTATTTCAATAAGAGATTTATTAACAATATTTGAAACAATGGCAGACCATGCGTCTACAACAAGAGATACTGATATTCTTACGGAATATGTAAGACAAAGTCTTAAGAGAGCAATTTCAAATAAATATTTCCCTGCAAATGAAATGACAAATGTACTTACAATTGACCCATCGATTGAACAGGAAATTATGTCAAGTGTTAAGCAGACAGAGCAGGGCTCATATCTTACTTTGTCACCTGAAAGAACTAAGCTTATTATTAAGTCTTTAGAGCAGGAGATGGCCAAATTTGAAAGTACAGGACGAGTTCCTATTGTTATTGCCTCTCCTATAGTGAGAACATATTTTAAGAAGATGACAAATGATTATTTTAAGGATTTGATAGTAGTTTCATATAATGAAGTCGAATCCAATGTAGAATTACAGTCAGTAGGGATGGTGACAGCATAATGATAGTAAAGAAATTTCAGGCTCCCACTGAAACAGAGGCTATATTAGCAGCCAAAGAAGAATTAGGAGCAGGAGCAGTTGTATTAAATGTAAAGAATTTAACACACAGAGGTATTTTTAGACTCTTTAAGAAAGATCTTGTGGAGATAACTGCTGCATTAGAAGAAAAAGAAGTAGTTCAGTCAATTAATCAAAAGAAGCCAACATTTGAAGCTAAGGTTGATTATAAATTTGAGGACAACAGCAATGCTAATGACAATAGTGCAAGTGCAATAGAAGCAAAACTAGATTCTTTGCATACCCTTTTAAAGGCACAGATGACAGCTCAAATGACATCGCAGATTGCTGCAAAAGAGGAAAAAATTGTTGAAAAACAAGTGGAAGTAAAGGCTGAACCTAAGTCATCAAACAGCAATTTTAAATTTCTTCAGCTTATTTATAACAAGCTTCTTGATAATGAGGTTGATGAGAAATATGCCAATATGATTATTGACGAGATTGATACTTCTTTGAAAAAAGAAGCTAATATTGACAGCATTTTATCAGCTGTATATCAGAAGATTATATTAAAGCTTGGTGAACCGGAAGTGATAAAGTTGCAGTCTGAGCCTACAGTAGTATTTTTTATAGGACCAACAGGTGTAGGTAAAACAACAACTATTGCTAAGCTTGCTTCGAAATTTAAGCTTTTAGAAGGTAAGAAGGTTGCATTTATATCAGCAGATACATATAGAATTGCAGCGGTAGAACAGCTTAATACTTATGCAAATATTATGGATATACCTTCGAGAGTTGTATATTCAGCAGATGAGATGAAAGAAGCAGTGACAGATTTTAAGGATTTTGATTTGATCATTGTAGATACTGCTGGCCGTTCGCATAAGGATCAGGTACAGAAAAAGGATTTATATGATTTATGTGCACAGGTTGATGATTTACCATTTAAGGTGCATAAAGAGATTATGCTCGTATTAAGCCTTACAACAAAATATAAGGACTTAGTAAGTATAGTAGGCTCTTATGCAGATTTAGAGGGCTATAAGCTTATATTTACAAAGCTGGATGAAACTTTAACAATGGGTAATATTTTAAACATAAAGATGATGACAAATGCAAGTCTGTCATACACAACATGTGGTCAAAATGTTCCTGATGATATCGAAGTGATAAATGTACAAAAAGTAGTAAAACAATTATTAGGAGGTAATGAGTAATGGATCAGGCTGATAAATTAAGAACGATTATAAAACAGCAACATCAGCGACCTGTAACAAACTCAAGAATCATTACTGTTACCAGTGGAAAAGGTGGCGTAGGAAAGTCAAATGTAAGTGTTAACCTGGCGTGACAATTTAGAAAAATGGGCAAAAGTGTTATCATACTTGATGCCGATTTTGGACTTGCAAATGTAGAAGTTATGTTTGGTGTAATACCACAGTTTAATCTTTCGGATTTGATTTTTAAAGGAAAAGACATTAAGGATATTATTACTCAGGGACCTGAAGGGATTGGATTTATTTCAGGTGGTTCAGGTATAGCAAAGATGGTTAATCTTGATAATGATCAGATAAAACGTCTTGTGTATAAATTAAGTGAGCTTGAAACTATGGCTGATGTAATAATTGTTGATACAGGTGCCGGAATTTCTAACAGTGTGTTGGAATTTGTTGCGGCAAGTCCAGAGGTTTTATTAGTAACTACTGAAGAACCTACCTCAATTACAGATTCATATGCTTTATTAAAAGCATTGACTATGTTTCCAGGATATGTAAAAGAAGATACTAAGATAAGAGTTGTGGCTAATAAGGTTTCAAGTATTGAAGCAGGTAGAAGTCTTTACGATAAGCTTAGTACAGTAGTTAATAAATTCTTGAATATTAATTTAGAACTTATTGGAATTATTGTATATGATGATAATATTCCAAAGGCAGTTATGAAACAAAAACCAATATCTTTAAGCTCGCCAAATTCTACATCAGCGAAGGCTTTTGAGAATATTGCGATGGTACTTGAGGATAGAAAAGAAGCTAATTTTAGTAATAAGGTAGGCATAGTAAGATTTTTTGCAAATGTACTTATGAAAAGAAAATAATGACAGGTGAGGTTGCCATATGATTTCAAAAGTTATTACAGTAGGTAACAGAATTGAGTTAAGAGAAAAAAATATAAAAGATGATAAAAAACCAAATACCTATGTAAGTCAGCTATATGATATAGATGATGACAGTGATATATTAAAAATTGCCATGCCAATCAAGGATGGAAGATTAGTTCCGTTACCTGTAGGGGCAAGATATGAAGCCTTTTTTACAACAAAAACAGGCTTTTATAACTGCGATGTTAAGATTGTTGACAGATTTAAATTTAACAATTTATTTGTAATGGCAGTGGAAATTCTCACAGATTTGCAAAGATATCAAAGAAGACAGTTTTACCGTCTTGATATTACAAAGGACTTTTTAGTGTATGATATAAGTGACGAAGTATACGAGACATATGTATCAGAAGGAACACAAATATCTGTAGAAGGCTTAGAAAGTTCTAGAGCTACAACATTAGATATAAGTGGTGGTGGTATAAGATATGTATCTAAGCATAAGGCTGAAAAGGGGAATAAGGTTTTAGTTGAGATAAATCTTGAGGTGTCACAAAAGATTAAAAAATTTATGATACCTGGAGAAATTTTGTCTTCAGGTCATATGAATAATCGTAAAGACACTTTTGAACAAAGAATACAATTTGCAAAATTATCTAAAGAACAGCAGGAAGATATCATAAAATTTGTCTTTGAAGAAGAAAGAAGAAGAATGAAAAAGGAAAGAGGCTAAAAATGTCAAAAAAAGTATTGATAATTGATGACTCTGCACTTATGAGAAGGGTCATTTCTGATATAATTAATTCAACAGAACAATATGAAGTTGCGGATATTGCAAAAGATGGGCTTTTGGGTTTTGAATTAATAGTATCTAATCCTAATCTTTATGATGTTATTTTATTAGATATTAATATGCCAAATATGAACGGTCTTGAGATGCTTGACAGATTAAACAGAAGCAGAATAAAACAGACTATTATTGTGGTAAGCACAGTGGCTAAGCAAGGCGCAAAAGAAACCATTGAAGCACTTTCTCTTGGTGCATTTGATTTCCTTACTAAACCAGAGAATTATCTGGAAGTAAAATCAAATTCATTTAAAGAAAAGTTGATCCAGATGCTTGATGTGGCTACACATTCAAGTGCACATATACCAAGGATAGTTTCTAGATTTGATATGAAGCAAAAAGAAAGCGTTAAGCCTGTTGCTATGGATACTTTAAGAAAAGTAAATGCAGTAGCAGAAACTGTTGTTAAAGCTAAAAAGGTAGATAAGCTTCATACCAAGGGAAGAGGTAAGATAGTAGCATTAGCGTGCTCTACTGGTGGACCAAAATCTTTACAGAGTGTGGTTACAAAACTTCCTAAAAATATGGCAGCTCCAATGCTTATAGTACAACATATGCCGGCAGGATTTACAGCTTCTTTAGCTAAAAGACTTGATGACTTTAGCGAAGTAACTGTAAAGGAAGCAGAACACGGAGAAATTCTAAAGGCAGGTCATGTGTACATAGCACCGGGAGGTAAGCACCTTAAAGTAAAGAAACAGATGTCTGGTCACTATGTAGAGATAAGTGATGCACCGCCTAGAAATTCTTTGAGACCTTGTGCTGATATTATGTATGAATCTTTGAGAGATTGTGATTTTAACGACATTACCTGTGTAGTTATGACTGGTATGGGTAATGATGGAACAGAAGGAATTAAGAATCTTGCACAGAGTAAATATGTAGATGTTATTGCACAGGATAAAGATACAAGTATTGTTTATGGTATGCCAAAGGCAATATATGAAGCTGGTTTAGTGGATGTTGTAGCACCATTAGAATCAATAGCTTCAGAGATTATTAAGAACGTGGGGGTGTCCTAGTATGGATGTAAGCCAATATTTAGAGATTTTTATTGATGAATCAAAGGAACATTTACAATCACTTAATGAAGAATTGCTGGTTCTTGAGAAGGAACCTGAGAACAAAGAAACCATAAATGAGATATTCCGTGCTGCCCATTCATTAAAGGGTATGGCAGGAACTATGGGATATAAGAGAATGCAAGATCTTACCCATAATATGGAAAATGTATTTTCAGAGATTAGAAATGATAAGATGAAGGTTACTGCTAATCTTGTAGATATTTTATTCCAATGCCTTGATGCATTAGAAACATATGTTACTAATATCCAGACAGAAGGCAATGAAGGCGAAGAAGATAATAAACGAATAATTGAACAGTTAAATCAGTTTTTAAACAGTCAGTCAGGAGAAGAAAAACCTGTTCAGGCTGAAACTAAAAAAGAAGAAGAACAACCTGCAACTGCTGAAGAAAGTGCTGCAGTTGAAATGAAATTTGCAGACTTTGAAAAACATGCAATTGAAGAAGCAAGAAATAACGGTATGAAGGTTTATACTGTTAAGGTTATGGTAGATCCTAATTGTATATTGAAGGCTGCGAGAGCATTTTTGGTATTTAAGGCAATCGAACCAATAGGTGAGATTATTAAATCTAATCCGACAGCTCAGGATATTGAAGATGAAAGATTTGATTTTGATTTTGATTTATGTATCATTTCAAATGAAAGCTACGATAAGGTTAAAAAGGCAATCTTAAGTGTATCAGAGATAAAAGATGCTATAGGTGGTGAATTTGTACTGCCAGTAGAAAATAAGAAAGAAGTAGCAGAAAGCACTTTAGAAGATGCAGAAAAAGAGACAACAGCCGTAGAAGTTAAGACAGAAACAAAAGAAACAGCAGTTTCTGCTGATGCAAAGAAAAAGGCGGCAAATCAAAAACAGGCTAAGCCGGTAGTTAACCGTTCAGTAAGAGTTGATATAGAAAAGTTAGATGTACTTATGAATTTAGTAAGTGAGCTTATTATTGCTAAGAATGGTTTGGTTTCAGCAGGCAATACAGATAATTCTAAGAATAATCAGTCATTTAACGAGCAGATAGAATATCTTGAAAGAGTAACTACAAATCTTCACGAATCAGTTATGAAGGTTCGAATGATGCCAATTGAAAGCGTTGTTAACAAGTTCCCAAGAATGATTAGAGATTTATCTAAGAAGTTGGGTAAACAGATGGAATTATATATGACTGGTGAAGATACAGAACTTGACCGTACAGTTATTGATGAAATCGGCGATCCTTTAATGCATTTGCTTCGTAATTCAGCCGACCATGGTCTTGAAACAGCAGAAGTAAGACGTGAAAGAGGAAAGCCAGAGATGGGTTCTATTTTCCTTGATGCATATCAGGATGGTAATAACGTAGTTATTGAAGTACGTGATGATGGTAATGGTATTGATGTACAAAAGGTTAAGAATAAAGCTATTGAAAAAGGTACTATTACAGCAGAACAGGCTGAGTCAATGACTGATAAAGAGATAGTTGATTTATTATTTAGACCAAGCTTCTCGACAGCTGAAAAGATTTCAGATGTATCGGGAAGAGGTGTTGGACTTGACGTTGTTAAATCAAAGATTGAGGCTTTAGGTGGCGACGTTGAAGTTAAGACAGTGTATGGTGAAGGTAGTACATTTATTATCAGATTACCACTTACACTTGCAATTATTCAAGCATTAATGATTGAACTTGGTGATGAAAAATATGCTATATCACTTGGTTCTATCCAGACAATCGAAGATATTCCAAAATCAGAGATTAAATATGTACATGCTAAAGAAGTTATTCATTTAAGAGATAATGTAATTCCATTAATAAGACTTAGAGATGTTTTATATGTTGAAGGCGAAGCACCAGATGATGAAACTCTTACAGTAGTTATTGTTAAGAAGGGCGACAAGCAAGCTGGTCTCGTAGTTGACAGATTAATAGGTCAGATGGAAATCGTAATTAAGTCATTAGGCAAGTACATTAAGTTAAATAAAATTATCAGTGGTGCAACTATCCTTGGTGATGGTGAAGTAGCATTAATTGTTGATGCTAACACATTGGTATAATGGAGGTGTTCATTATGGAAGATAACAAATTCCTGCTTGAAGATAAAGACAGTATAGATTTACAGTACATAGTAATTGGTATAGGTAACGAGCAATACGGCATTAATATAAAATATATTGATAATATTGTTAGAATGCAGAAGGTTACAAGAGTTCCTATGGCTCAGGAATATTTTAAAGGAGTTATCAATCTTCGTGGTGAGATAATCCCTGTTATGAGTATCAGAAGAAAATTAGAGCTTAGTGATGATGTAATAACAAATAAAACAAGAATTATCATTGCAAAAGTAGATAATGCCTCAATTGGATTTGTTGTAGATGAAGTTAAAGAGGTTGCTACATTAGATGCTAATTCTATTGAAAGAGTATCTACTGCAGAAGCAGCATCAGAGATAACACAATGTATAACATCAATTGGTAAAAAGAACGGCGAGTTAATATCTTTATTGGATTTAACATTAGTTGCCGGTGAAAAGGAAGTAATGTAGCATTAAGACTCCTTAGTGAGTCTTAATGTATGACTATTGAAACAGGAAGTGGAAGAGATATATGTCAAAGATTGATTTGAATGATGTAAGTGATATGCAATTTGATATTTTGGCAGAGATTGGTAATATTGGAGCCGGCAATGCCACAACTGCATTATCCCAAATGATGAATCAAAAATTAGATATGAGTGTACCTCAGGTTGAATTGTTACCATTTGACACAATGAGTGACAAATTTGGCGGTGAAGAAAGTATTTTAGTTGGCATAATGTTAGGTTTAGAAGGCGATGTAAACGGAATGATGATGTTTATGTTTGAAGAAGCCTCTGCACGTCATCTTGTTAATGTAATTATGGGAAATCCACATGATAAGAGTGGAGAATTTTCAGAGATGGAATTATCAGCTCTTAATGAGATTGGCAACATTGTGTCAGGTGCATATTTATCTTCATTGTCGTTGCTGACAAATTTAAAGATAATCTCTACTGTACCAAGTATGGCTATAGATATGGCGGCAGCTATTTTGAGTGTGCCGGCTATTCAGTTCGGAAAGGTTGGAGATAAAGTTCTTATGATTAAAACTCAATTTGGAGATGATGAATATATCAATGGATATTTTCTTCTGATACCAGAGTTGGATTCATATGAAAAAATTCTTAGTACATTAGGTATGTAGGTGTTAATATAATGGGAAATGTTATAAAAGTAGGTATGGCAGACTTAAAGGTGTGTTTACCACCTGATACGCTTACTACACTCGGTTTAGGTTCTTGCGTAGGTATAGCCTTAGTTGACCCTGTTACCAAGGTAGGTGGTCTTGCGCATATTATGTTGCCAGATAGTACAAAAATTACAAATAATCAAAACAGGGCTAAATTTGCCGATACTGGAATTACAGATACCATTTCACTTATGGTTTCTAAAGGAGCCGTTAAAAATAGAATAGTAGCCAAGATAGCCGGTGGTGCTCAGATGTTCAAACTATCCAGTGATGTAAGTGACTTAATGAAGGTTGGAGCACGAAATGTAGATTCAGTTAAAGAAAACTTAAGAAAACATGGTATAAGACTTCTTTCGGAAGATACTGGGTTGGACTATGGTAGAACTGTTGAATTAAATCCTCAAACCGGAGAATTACTAATAAAAGTAGTAGGAAAGCCGGTTAAGATTATTTAATTGTGAAATGGGGGAATTGGCATGAAATTCGCATATATGCCCGCAATAATGACTTTACTTGCGGGAGCAATTGTTAGCATATTTTCTATAATACATGGAGATGATTTGATAATGTTTTTATTCAAAACGATTATTTCCATGGTGATATTCTTTGTTTTAGGTATAGTTTTCAGACTGTTGCTTAATTTGATTTTAAAAGATAAAAAGAAAGAAGAAGAAACAGTTGAAGAAAATGTAACGGAGAAGGATTCCGAAGGTGATAATTAAACTAAACTTTGGAGGCATAAACGATGACAGAGACAGATAAGCTTAAACTTTGGGAGGAATATTCCAAAACAAGAAAAGCTGATATTAGAGAAAAACTTATATTGGAATACGCACCGCTTGTTAAGCTTGTAGCTGGCAGGTTGAGTATGTATCTGGGGTATAATGTTGAATATGATGATTTAATTGGATATGGTATTTTTGGGTTGATAGATGCCATAGATAAATTTGATTATGGTAAAAATGTTAAATTTGAAACATATGCAAGTTTAAGAATCAGAGGTTCAATACTTGACCAAATAAGAAAAATGGATTGGATTCCAAGATCATTAAGACAAAAACAAAAAAGAATTGATGCTGCTTGTGCAAAGATTGAATTGGAAAAGGGACGTGTGGCAACTGAAGAAGAAATTGCAGCAGAACTTGAGATAGATATTGAAGAATATAATAATTGGCAGGGACAGGCTAAATCCACTAATATTATATCTTTGGACGAATATGTTACTGCAGGCAGTGAAATAAAAATGGACTCTACACGAAATAGTCATTTTGAACAGCCTGACAAAGCCGTTGAAAAAGATGAGTTGCGTGCTAGTATAATAAAAGCAATAGAAATGCTTACAGATAAAGAAAGAAGTGTTGTTACTTTATATTATTATGAAGAACTTACACTAAAAGAAATTAGCAGAGTTTTAGATGTGTCAGAATCGAGAGTATCTCAGCTTCACACTAAGGCATTGTTAAAAATGAAACCGTTATTGGGAGATTTTATAAGCGTTCTTGGCAATTAGAGGATGATAAGTAAAGATTGGAGGAAATGGATATGAGTAGTTTAAGACCTTATCAGTTTGATAACAGAGATGATGGTTTATATCTTATACTTAATGGCGAACAGTATGACATAGATATGAAAGATATTCTGGATGTGTTACAGTTGCGCAATGTATCAGATATTAATCTAGTTGCAATAAAAAATGCCTTAAAAACTAATACTTGCATTCGTTTATGTCCTTCAATAAAATATGGTGGAAGTGAATTTGGTAAATATACGGTAAGTGCAGATTCGATGACTGTAGAAGCCAGATTTTATCCTCCATTTGTAAATGGTGGCTTATTATCAGAACGTGATATTGAAGCTGATTTAATGAATTTAGGAATAAAAAAGGGTATTGATAATCTGCAGATAAATAAGTTTCTTAAAGAAAGAGATTATTCAAAGACTTATATAGTTGCTAACGGTCTTCCTGTAACGGAGGGTAAGGATGCAGTTATTATATATCATTTTAACATAGAAAAGAAGGCGAAACCACGAGTAAATGAGGATGGTATTGTAGATTATCATGAACTTGACAACATTTCTCATGTAAAACCAGATGAAGTGGTGGCTAGTATAGAGAAGGAAGTTCCTGGAACAGAAGGATATGATGTATTTGGTAATCCGATTTATCCTAAGAAGGTTATGCCAAAGAGATTTAGACATGGTGTTAATTTAAAGATTTCTGAAGATGGAACAAAATTATATTCTACTGTTGCAGGTCATGTTACATTAGATGGCGACAGAGTATCTGTATCTAATACTTATGAAGTGGTAGCTGACGTTGATGTTTCTACAGGTAACATAGATTATGATGGAAATGTATCTGTAAAAGGAAATGTAAGAGCCGGATTTATAATTAAGGCAACAGGTAATGTTGAAGTAAGAGGTATCGTTGAAGGTGCAACAATTATTGCAGGTGGCGATATTATTTTACAAAGAGGTATGCAGGGTATGCGAAGAGGTGTACTTGTGGCAGGCGGTAACATAGTTGCAAAATTTTTAGAACAGGTGTATTCGGTTAATTCTAACGGCAATATAGAAGTTGGAGCTATTATGAATACAAATGTAATGGCAAAAGGAACTGTTATCGTTCAAGGTCGTAACGGACTTATAGTTGGTGGTGAAGTTAAAAGCTACAAGCTTATATCTGCAAAAACTATTGGTTCAGTAATGGGAACCGCAACTAACTTAGTTGTTGGAGTTGATCCTAATCTTGCTACAGAGGTTGAAAAACTAAAAATAGAGATTGTAGAATTAAATAAAGACAAAGATAAATGCAATCAGATGGTTACAATGCTTTTAAAAAGACAAGAAGAGGGTCATGAACTTGATGCAGAAAAGATTTCCATACTTAGAAAATCAAGAACATCTATTGGAGAGATAGAAGAAAAATTAAAAATTTTGCGTCATGAATTTAACCAGAAGACGAAGCTTATTACAGAAAATTCAGATGCCAGAATCAGGGTACTTGGAACAGTTTATCCTGGCGTTAAGCTGATGTTTGGTGAAACATATATTTTTGTTAAGGAAGAGAAATCATATTGTCAATATATAAAAGAATATGGTGAAATTAAGAGCATTAACATTTAATAGTTTGGAATGGAGATGATATTATGCCATTAAGACCTATAGATTTAAATACAGTACAAAGAAGCTTTGATATTGCTCAAATTAAGCAAAATGAGGATAACAGAGCTGCGTTTGCTCAACTAAATGCTCAAAATAAAGTTGATAAAAATGTAGAAAATAAGCTTAAAAAAGTAAATCAAAAGGATGAAGCTGAAAATAAGCAGGAAAAACATGATGCCAAGGAAAAAGGTAAAAATGAATATGTTTATCTTTATTCAGACAAAGAAGGCGAAGAAGGTGTTGTAATAAAGAAAGAAACACCAAAATTTGATATGAAAATCTGACAATAAAAGGCTCGATATACGAGCCTTTGTATGTACTTGGAGGAAATTTTAATGAGTGCTTTAGAAATAAGTTTGTTAATAATTGGAATTGTATGTGTGGTATTAAGCTTTATAATTTCAGAAAAGATTGAGTCAGGCAAGGAAAAGGAATTAGAGCTTGAAATATCTAAAGAACAGGAAAATATACTAAAAAGAAAAATTGATAGTATGATAGATGAACAGCTAGAAGGTTTAGAGGAAAAAACGGAGATTACCCTTGATAAGATTTCTAATAGAAAAATAATGGAGCTTTCGGAATATTCAGATACAGTTTTATCAGAGATTAATAAGAATCATAATGAAACAGTATTTTTATATGATATGCTTAATGAAAAAACAAAGGAAGTTAAGAATATTCTTAGTGATGTAAATCAACCAAAAACAAAGGCTAAATCAAAAACTACAAAGAAAGAAACAAAAGATATATCAATAGATTCATATGTTGATACAATTGTGGAAGATGTGAAAGCTGCAAAGGAAGAGATTAAAGAAGAAATTGTGGTACAGGAAGAAAATGAAACTAAAGAACTTATAGTAGCAGAAACTATAAAGGCTGAAGTGCCGAAGAAACCTGGCCGAAAACCTAAAAAGAAAGAAACATCAACTGAAAAAGATAAAAAAGATACTATACTGGAGTTATATAACTCGGGAAAATCTTATGTTGATATAGCAAAAGAACTGAATATGGGTACAGGAGAGGTTAAGCTCATAGTAGATCTTTATAAAAATGCAAAGTAAACTGGAGACATTACAATGAAATTGAAATATTTTATAAGAGGCATAGGAGTAGGGGTACTGGTTACAACTATTTTACTTTCTATCAATTTTGCCCTTAATCCTAAGAAAATGTCTGATGAGGACATAAAAAAACGAGCAACCCAGTTGGGTATGGTTATGAAAGATAATATAACAGGGCAACGTCCTACAAATTCTGAAGAACAGACAAAAAAGCCTACTGAAGAGGCTACAAAGGTGCCAGAAGAAATACCAACTGATGCACCAACAAAGGCACCAGAAGAAACGCCAACTGATGCACCAACAGAGGCACCAACGGATAATCAGACACAAGCGGTTATATATATACCTAGTGGAATGAATTCTTCATTAAAGGTGTGTCAGATGCTACAGGAAGCAGGAGCTATTGAAAATGCAGTTGATTTCAATAGATTTCTTGAAGAAAAGAAATATGATGTAAGAATACGTGCCGGAGAAAAAAAGATTTCGTTCGGACTATCCTATGAAGAAATAGCGAAAATATTAATGTCGTCATAATAAAAAGAGTTCTATAACAAATGTTAGAAAAAGAATATTTGTTATAGAACTTTTTCTTTGTTATTTTGAACATAAATAGATTATTAACAGAATTTTAAAATAAAAAACAGTTGAAAAACTACTGAAAACTTTAGAGTGTGTGCAACATTACATATGTAATTCGGTTTAATATACAATGGTTTTGTGCAATGTGCACAATAAATATTAAGAAATGATGTAAAAAATGGCAAAATTGTAATAATTAGTACTTAGGTACTATTCCATTTTTTGTTAAAATGTAGTAATATAAAAGAGCGGGTAACGCAAAAATAAAAGGAGGCATTTTATGAAACAATTATTTCACAATCGCACATTGCGAAGGGTGTGTGCAATCTTATTAGTTTGTGCACTGGTTTTACCATTGGCGCTTTACAACAAGCCATCAAAAGCTGCTTCTAGTAACGGTATTAATGTTACAGAACAGGGTGGTTGGTTAGAAACAGCGTTTGTTGAATGGGAACCACTCAGCGGGGCAACAGGTTACAACGTGTATTACAAGAAGTCATCAGCTTCTTCATACACACAGATCGATGATCAGTTAATCAGAAAGTACAACGGCTATTACAGAGCTGATGCTTTAGGATTATCAGCTGGTAACTATACACTTAAGATAGTTCCAATCATCAATGGAAGTGTTAATGAATCTAAAGCAGTAGTTACATCAACACTTTCAGTTAAGGCACATGAAAGAACAGGTTTCGCGTTTGTTAATGGCTCATCATCAGGCGCGTACAACAATGACGGTACACTTAAGTCAAATGCAGTAGTAGTGTATATTACACCTGATACAAAGAATAGTGCTTCAGCAGTAGGTGCTACAGGTTTCCAGAACATTGTTACAGCATTAAAGAAAAACTCAAGCAATCCTGTATGTATCAGAATGATTGGTAACATTACTGATCCATCATCATTACAGGGTGGAGACATCTTAATTGATGGCGTTACAGGTGGCCTTACAATTGAAGGCGTAGGTTTCGACGCAGTTGCTAATGGTTGGGGAATCAGAATTAAAAATTCAAGCAATGTCGAGATTAGAAATATTGGTCTTATGAACTGCGACAGTTCTGAAGGCGATAATGTAGGTTTACAACAGTCAAATGATCACGTATGGGTTCATAACTGTGATTTCTTCTATGGTGAAGCAGGTAGTGATGCTGACCAGGCTAAGGGTGATGGCGCTCTTGATACAAAGAAGTCTAAGTATGTAACACATTCATACAACCATTTCTGGGATACTGGAAAGTCACACTTAAATGGTAATAAAGAATCTGCAGATGTATTAAACTTCATCACATATCATCACAACTGGTATGATCACTCAGATTCACGTCATCCATTAGTAAGATGTTCAACAGCAGTTCACTGCTACAACAACTTATATGATGGTATTGCTAAGTATGGTATGATCTGTAGATTAGGTGCTTCTATTTTCTCAGAAGCTAACTATTTCTTAGATTCAAATGACCCAATGTTAATTTCACAACAGGGTACAGATATTGCAGATGGCGATGCTATTGCATCAGATGCAGGTGGTATGATTAAGTCATACGGCAACGTATATGCAGGTAGCACAGTTAAGCCAATAACACATAAAGATAATTCAACAAGCTTTGACTGCTATGAAGCATCAAGCAGAAGTGAAAAGGTTCCAAGCTCATATAAGACAAAGAGCGGTGGAAACACATACAGTAACTTCGATACAGCAAGTGATTTCTATTCATATACAGTGCAGTCAGCAGCTGATGCTAAGGCAACTGTAGAAAAATATGCTGGTCGTGTTCAGGGTGGAGATTTTGATTATACATTCTCTGGCACAGCATTAGATAGAGATTACAGTGTTAACAGTGATTTAAAGAACAAATTAAAGAATTACAAGTCATCTATCGTTTCAATCGGTGGTAACGGTAAGAAGGCTTCAACATCAACATCAGGTTCAGTAGCTACAACAGCAGCTACACAGGCTCCAACACAGGCAACACAGGCACCTACAACACAGGCACCTACAACACAGGCTTCAGGTGGTTCAAGTGCAGTTACAGGTACAATTGCTAATGGTTGGTACTACATCAAGAATGTAAACAGCAACAAATACCTTCAGGTAGAAAATAACAACGGTTATGCAGGTGCTAATGTATGTCAGGGTACAGGTACAGGTGTAGCTGGTCAGAAGTGGTATGTAGAACTTGCAAGTGACGGATATTATACATTAAAGAGTGCTTTAGGCAACTATAACCTCGATGTATATAACTGGGGTGCAACAGATGGTACAAATATCGGTCTTTGGGATGCAAACGGATATGATTGCCAGAAGTTTGAAATCAGACAGATTTCAAATGGTCAATATGCAGTATTAACAAAATTAACAAATAGCGAAAAAGGTTTAGATGTTTATAACATTTCAACAGAAGATGGTGCTAACGTTTGCCAGTGGTCATACTGGGGTGGCAGCGGACAGCTTTGGATTTTTGAAACAACTTCATACGGTGGTTCAGGTTCAAGCACACCAACACAGTCAACAACACAGGCTACACAGGCTCCAACACAGAACTCAGGTTCAAGCTCATCATCAACTTCTACATCATGGAATTTCAAGAACTCTAACTTCAAGAGCCTTGGTACAATTTCATCTTCAACAACAGTTGATGGTCTTGGCTTAATAGCTACAAGCTCAAAGACAATGCAAGTTAAGGCTGAAACAGTTACAGTTGATGGTACAGAATACACATATACACTTGCTTTAGGCGGTGGCGGTAGTACATCATACCGTGCAATCAAGGTTCCTGTATCAGGAAATGACGTAATTAAAGTAGTATTAAAGAGCTCAGGCTCTTCAGCAAGAACACTTGTTGTAGCAGATGCTTCTGGCAAGAAGTTAGGTGAAATTTCTGCACCTGCATCAGCAGCACTTGGTTCATACACATATTCAGGTGATGCTGGTTATGTATACCTTTACTCATCAGGTAGCGGTATTAACGTATTTAAAGTTCAGGTAGACTCAAAGAGTGCTACAGGTGGTTCGGGATCTTCATCAGGTTCTACAACACCAACACAGTCAACAACACAGGCTACACAGGCGCCAACACAAGCTACAACACAGGCTACACAGGCACCAACACAGTCAACAACACAACAACAGATTTCTTCTAATGCAATTTATGTATCACCAAGTGGTTCATCAAGCGCATCAGGAACATACAGTTCACCAATGGCATTTACAACAGCTATTACAAAGGTTTCAGCTGGTCAAACAATTTATATGTTACCAGGTACATATAAGTTCAGCAGCACAATCTTAATTCAGGAAAGCAACAAGGGTAACTCTGGTGCTTACAAGAAGGTTGTTGCATACAACAATGGTGAAGTAATCCTTGATTTCAGCTCAATGAGCGAATCAGGTTCAAACAGAGGTATCGTATTAGACGGTTCATACTGGCATTTCTACGGAATTGATATTAAGGGTGCTGGTGACAACGGTATGTTATTATCAGGTGATAACAACATAATTGAAATGTGTCAGTTCTATGAGAACCATGACTCAGGTCTTCAGTTAAGCCGTTATAACACAAGCTACTCATCAGTTTCACAGTGGCCATCAAATAACTTAATTAAGAACTGTACATCATTCAACAACAAGGATGAAGCTACAGCAGAAAACGCAGACGGTTTTGCAGCTAAGTTAACATGTGGCGAAGGCAACGTATTTGACGGATGTATCGCATACTGTAACTCAGATGATGGTTGGGATTTATATGCTAAACCAGAAACAGGTTCAATTGGCGTTGTTACAATTAAGAACTGTGTTGCATTTGGTAACGGTAAGTTAACAGATGGTACAGGTTCAGCTAATGGCGATATGAACGGATTTAAATTAGGTGGTAGCAACGGACAGTGTCCAACACCTCACGTTATTACAAACAGCTTAGCATTCAACAATGGTGCTTGTGGTTTCACAGATAACGGTAATGGTGGCGCTATCAAGATGACAAACTGTACAGCAGTTGGTAATGGTGTATATGCATCTAAGGGTAACTTTATGTGCTACAGAACATCATCAAGTGCAACATACAGCAACTTGTTATCATACAACAACTCAGCAAGTGATAAGTACTTAGGTAAATTATCAAAGGTAGTTTCAGCTAATGGTGGTAAGTACTACTATACAGCTTCAGGTTCATACTCAAGCTCAACATCACCAAAGACAACAGCAGTTTCTATTTCAAGTTCAGACTTTGTAAGTACATCAATTCCTGGATATTCATCAGGTAAGTATGCTACAAACTATCATGAAGTATTTAGAAACTCAGATGGAAGCATCAATATGAACGGTTTATTTGAAATTAAGAGCTCAAGCTCACTTAAGTCATATGGTGTAGGCTCAAGCTTATCATCAGGTACTTCAGGTAGCACAAACCCAGGTGGTTCAAGCTCATCAGGCAGCTCAAGCTCATCAGGTAGCTCAAGCTCATCGGGTTCATCAAGTAGCTCAGGCTCATCAAGTAGCTCAAGCTCAACAACAGCTACAGTACACAACTTTACTGAATCTGGAAAGACAAGTTCATTCTTCACAATTACAGGTAACTTATCTACATCAAAGGGTACAGTAAGCTACGGTGGTATGACATTAAAGCAGTGCTTAAAGATGGAATCATCTACAAGCGTTAAGTTTACAACAACAAAGTCTATGAAGTTAACATTAGTATTTAACTCAGACTTTAGCAAGAAAGTTAAGATTGATGGAACAAGTTATACAGCTTCAAATGGTGTTGTTACAGTGACATTATCAGCTGGTACACACACAATTACAAAGGGCGATACAACTAACTTATACTATATTTCATTACAGTAATCTTAAAAATGAGAAGAGGCGCATCGAAAGGTGCGTCTCTTTGACTGTTTTTTTATAAAAATGTAAAAAAGTACTTGCTATTAACTTTGGCTTGTGTTACAATATCGTTTGGTAAAAAACACGCATATGGATTTTCGGACTGGTGCCGTAAGGTTATCCGATAGTTAAAATGTGCGGAAGACAACAACCAAATGGAGGTATAACAATGAGCGTAATTTCAATGAAGCAATTACTCGAAGCAGGTGTACATTTTGGACACCAAACAAGAAGATGGAACCCTAAGATGGCAGAGTACATCTACACAGAAAGAAATGATATCCACATCATCGACTTACAGAAGTCAGTAGGTAAAGTGGATGAAGCTTACAAAGCAATTTTTGATATTGCTGCAGAAGGCGGACAGATTTTATTCGTTGGTACAAAGAAGCAGGCACAGGATGCAGTTCAGTCAGAAGCAGAACGTTGCGGTATGTACTATGTAAACGAAAGATGGTTAGGTGGTATGTTAACTAACTTCAAGACTATCCAGAGCAGAATCGAAAGATTAAAAGAAATCGAAGCTATGCAGGAAGATGGTACATTTGATGTATTACCTAAGAAAGAAGTAATCGTATTAAAGAAAGAATTAGAAAAGCTTAACAAGAACCTTGGTGGTATCAAGGAAATGAAGAAGATTCCAGATGCTATTTTCGTAGTAGATCCTAAGAAGGAAAGAATCTGTATTCAGGAAGCACATGCACTTGGTATTCCATTGATTGGTATTGCAGATACAAACTGTGATCCAGAAGAATTAGATTTCGTAATTCCAGGTAATGATGATGCAATCAGAGCTGTAAAGCTTATTGTTAGTAAGATGGCAGATGCTGTTATTGAAGCTAACCAGGGTACAGAAATGGTTGACGTTACAGCAGACGCAGAAGAAACTGTTGAAGAGTAATTACTAATACTTAAATTCGGAGGAATAAGAATATGGCAGCTATTACAGCAGGAATGGTAAAAGATTTAAGAGAAATGACAGGCGCTGGTATGATGGATTGTAAGAAGGCTCTTGCAGCTACAGACGGCGATATGGATAAGGCAGTTGAGTTCTTAAGAGAAAAAGGACTTGCTGCAGCAGCTAAGAAGGCTGGCAGAATTGCAGCAGAAGGTGTTGTTAAGACTGTTATCGCTGATGATAAGAAGGCTGCAATTGTAGAAGTTAACAGTGAAACAGACTTCGTTGCAAAGAATGATGAATTCAATGCATTTGTTGATGATGTTGTTGCTCAGGCATTAACAACATCAGCAGCTGATATTGATGCGTTCTTAGCAGAAAGTTGGGCAAAGGATTCATCTAAGACAGTATCAGAGCAGTTATCAGCTATGGTAGCAAGAATTGGTGAAAAGCTTACAATCAGAAGATTTGCACAGGTTGATGCAACAGAAGGCTGTGTAGTATCATACATCCATGGCGGTGGAAAGATTGGTGTTTTAGTTGAAGCTAAGACAGATGTTGTTAACGATGAAGTTAAGGAATGCTTAAAGAATGTAGCTATGCAGGTAGCAGCATTAAATCCTAAGTATACTAACAGAAGCGAAGTAAGTGCTGAATATATCGAGCATGAAAAAGAAATTCTTAAGGCTCAGATTATGAACGATCCAAAGGAAGCTTCAAAGCCAGAAAAGGTTATTGAAGGTATGATCGTTGGTCGTATCAACAAGCAACTTAAGGAAATTTGTTTATTAGATCAGACATATGTAAAGGCTGAAGATGGTAAGCAGTCAGTAGAACAATATGTAGCTTCAGTTGCTAAGGCAACAGGTGCTAATCTTTCAGTTAAGGGCTTCGTTCGTTTTGAAACAGGCGAAGGTATTGAAAAGAAAGAAGAAAACTTCGCAGAAGAAGTAGCAAAGCAGATGAATATGTAATTTTCATATATAAGACGCCGGAATAAAATCCGGCGTTTTGCTTTTGTACAGAAAAGTAGAGAGATCACTTGATGAATAAATTAGGAACTTTTTTACTTCAAATCTAAAAATACATATTCAAAAATTCTACAATATATGTTATAATAAGTTCATATATGACTACAATAAGGGGAAAATGCCTATGAGTATTACAGATGATACATTAGACAATAGAAAACGGGTTGAACGTATTAAAAAACTTATAATAATTACATTATTGGTACTTATATTAGTTCCTATTATTTTGTGCATTTTCTTATTTATACGGGTTGATAAGCTAGAAAAGAAATTGGACAAATTTACAACAAAATATCATAATCAGATTAATAATGCTGAAACTGATAAGGATGTAGTAAAACAGGAAGAGGAGCCAACGACTAAGGAAGAACAATCCAGTATTGAGCCAACAACTAGAGAGGAACAATCCAGTGTTGAGCCAACTGTTAATGCAGATGCTTCAGAAGAACATATCTATGATAGAAAAGTATATCTTACTTTTGATGATGGACCAAGCGACAGAACACCGGAGATTTTAGATATTTTAAAAAGATATAATGTGAAGGCTACATTTTTTGTTGTCAATACAGAAAAAGCTGGAGCAGATGCCATATATAAGAGAATTGTTGATGAAGGTCAT
>JAZQMK010000092.1:0-10992 GCA_045543455.1 Lachnospiraceae bacterium | reverse complement strand
TGTTACTACGCCTGTATCGCTAACCGTTGCCACTGATGTATTGCTTGATGTCCATTTAACGCTCTTATCGCTGGCATCACTTGGAGTTATGGTTGCTTTTAGTGTCTTTGTTGTTGCTTTCTTTAACACAATATTAGTACTGTCAAGTGTTATGCCTTTTACCGGTGTTTCAACTATAATTTTGCAGGTAGCTGTATAACCACCATCCTCTGTAGTTGCTGTTATTATTGCTATTCCATTTCCTACGCCAATGATTTGACCGTATTGGGTAACTGTTGCTACAGATGTGTCACTTGATGTCCATATTACATTTTTATTATCTGCATCACTTGGAGTTATTATTGCTGTTACACCTCTTGCGAATCCCACTGATACAGAAGAAGAAATTAAATTTAATTTTATACCTGTAACTCTTATTGCTGATGTCTTTAGACTAGCCTTACCATTTACAACATTCCATATATTTCCATTATCATCAGCTACTTCACCTGTATAATCAGACATAAAATTGTTGAACTGATAATAACTTACGCTACCATCGGATTCTGTTATTAAGCCATGCTTATCTAGTACCACAAAGGTTTGTGAAAATGTAGAATTATTTACATACTCTTGTGCTGTTGAACCTACTTTTCCATAAACCACTGTTGCTCTTCCTGTGTCAAGCCAGTTACTTCCTAATGTTACATTTTCATTTAAAACTGCTATTTTTTCCAAACCAGAACAAAATCGGAATGCACTTTGTTCAATTGTTTCTACTCTTTTAGGAACTGTAAAGCTTTTCAAATCATAGCACTCTTTAAATGCTGCATTTTCTATTTTTGCTACTGTATTAGGTAAAATAACCTCTGCGAGTGATGAACACTCTGCAAATGTCGAACCCTTTATAATAGATATACCACTGCCAATGTCAACTCTTTTTAAATTAACACATTTAAAAAATGCATATGAACCAATATTATCAATACCTTTAGGTACGATTACCTCCTGAATACTATCATTCTCATAAAAAGCATATGTCTTTATTGATGTTGTACCTTCCGGAACTGTATAAGATGTCATCTTACTCTTTGGAGGAAATACCGCCAATGTCATACTATCTTTATTATAAATTACTCCATCTATTGTTTTATAATAAGTACTAGCTGCATCTACTTCAAAGGATTCTATCAATGTACCTGCAAATGATTTTGTACCTATATTATATACCTTTGCAGGAATTTTTACTTTTTCAAGCTTAGTATTATAAAATGAACTTGATCCTATAGACTGAAGACTTGCAGGAAAAGTTATGCTTGTTAAACCTGTATTTTCAAATACCGATGGTTCTATATCTGTTAAGCCCTCTGGTAAAATTATACTTTTTAAATTAATGCAATCTGCAAATACCGCTGTTTTCAGTCTGGTTACACCAGCTGGAATATTAACAGTCTTTAGGCTTGTGCACCCTTCAAATGTATAGCCACCAAGGTCTGTTACGCTATCTGGTATACTTACACTTTGAATATTTTCACATTGATAAAAAGTTAATTTACCCATAGATGTTATTCCATCATTTACTATAACAGACTTTACACTAGCCCAACTTTTAGGTTGTGTATTTACAAAACCATATTCCTGTATATTTCCAGTTCCATTAAATACCAAAGTATCTCCTACACCGTCTGCATCACTATCATATAAATTATATGTTACATTTGTTCCCGCACTTCCTGTTTCTACAAGTGTACCATAACTTTCTACTGCATGTACCTTGTTAATATCAGTACACAACAAAACAAGAAAAATACTTATTGCACACATAAATGCTGTTTTTAGTATTTTCTTCATTTTTCCATTCCTCCTATTGTAATGTTTTCACCTATTTTTTCTTATTTTATCAAAAACTATCAACGCTTATACACATTTTATTTAATTGTCACTTTCTTAACTGCACTTCTTACAACAGTTCCATTACCATCCTTTACATCAACATAGAACTCTCTGTTGCCATTTGCTGTCCAGTACATTACATTTGTCTGTGTAAAATCTGAAAATCTGTGCCAGTTCCCACTTGTCGGATTGTACATTAAAAAGCTATAAGTATAACTGCCTGCTCCACCACTCGCTGTAGCTGTAAGCTTTACATTTTCTCCTGCATATGGATTGTTATTACTTGCTGTCACATTAACTGTAAGATTTGAGCTTTCAAGTATAGTCATTGTTATACCTTCGCTTCTTACCTTGGCTCCTGTGCTGTCTTTTACTTCTACATAGAAGGTTCTTCTATCTGTTGTTCCCGCTATCCAGCTTAGCTTATTTACAGCTGCAAAATCGCTAAATCTGTACCAGTATCCGCTTACTTCATTGTATACTAAAAAGCTGTATGTATAGCTTCCGCTTCCACCACTTGCGCTTGCGCTAAATGCTACATTTGAGCCCTTAAGTACACTCTGTGCATTTGAGCTTATAGTTACCTTCAATGTATTCGCTGATACATTTATCTTAATTCCGTTACTTCTTGCAACGGCTCCTGTGCTATCTTTAACTTCTACATAGAAGGTTCTGTTACCATTTGCTGTCCAATTTAATGTATTTATCTTAGCAAAATCTGAAAATCTGTACCAGCTGTTTGTGCTTTCATTATGCATTAAGAAGCTGTAGGTATAGTTACCATTTCCTCCTGTAGCACTTGCACTAAAGCTTACATTCTGACCATTTGATACATTTGTAGCATTTGCAGTTATGTTTACAGACAGATTATTTGCTATAGCCACCTTTATACCTGCACTTCTAACAACTGTACCTGTGCTGTCTTTTACTTCAACGAAGAAAGTTCTGTTACCTGCGGATGCAATTGTCCAGTTATATGTATTTGCTGCCGCAAAACTTGAAAATCTATACCATGTACCTGCTGCTTCATTGTACATTAAAAAGCTGTATGTGTAGTTTCCACTTCCGCCTGTAGCATTAGCTGTAAAACTAATTGTGTCCCCAACCTTAGCACTAGATGTATTTGTATTAAGCTGTACCTTAAGCTGTGGATAACCTAAAGCCGGTATTACTGTTACGTCTGTCTTAGCACTACAATTCTTACAATGACGGCTCTTTGAACCTTCTGTTGTAGCTGTTGCCTCTTTATCTACCGTAAAGTTTGATTCATAATCATGTCCCTTTGCTGCAATGCTTTCTGTATATGAAGAACCACATGAACATGAATATGTTCTTACACCTGTTTCTGTACATGTTGGTTGTTTTGTTACACTTGATGAATAACTGTGTGTATGAGCCTGTTGTTCTGGTTCATATACCATATAGAATAAATATGAGCTACCTGAACCCTTAGTTACTGTTACATTACCTGCTGCTACGTCTACTACAAGTTCTGTATTTGTACTCATTGTTGTACCGTTTACTTTAATTGTTGTACCACTTGTATTTGAGAATATAAGTGTTAACTTACCTTTTGCAGGTGCTGTAAATGAAATGTTTGTTGAACTTTCCATCTTTAAGCATGTTGTAAGCTTTAAACCTGCATATGTTACTGAACCATAGCTTGTTGAAGTATTACCTGTAATGCTAAAGAAATCACTTGTTTTTCCATTAGCTGTGAAGTTATGTGTTACTGCACTTGCAGATACTGAACCCGAACCACTGCCTGAATCACCTGGATTTTCTTCTGTAGAGGCAACTGTCTTTGTTCCCCATACAGCCTGATTGTCATTTCCTATAAGGGTAAATGTCATAACTTCCTTTTGCTGTGCTGACTCGTCTTTTTGCTTAAAGAATACACCTTTGTAAGTTACTCCATTTATTTTCATCTGACAGTAATAAGTTCCATTTGTATATGCCCATGTACCACTGTATGCACCTGAAATTGTACCGTCATTGTTTAATGTAACTGTTTTTGTACTAAGCATGCCAACATTTTCTGTTGCTGCATCTTTTCCATGAATAACAAACTCATATGTACCAGCCATATCAGCTAATGTATATCCATTTTTAGAAATAGAACTGCCTAAGTACTCATATACTGCAGTCACCGGCCAATTGTCTTCATTCATAAATTGTTGATGAATTCTTACCTCATGATACTCAGTACCTGAATTAAATCTTGTATGGTATACAAGATATCTTTGTCCGTCTGTATCTATAAATGCGGAATTATGGCCGCCGGACTTATAGCCATCAGTTTTTAATGTTGAAAAATCATAGTTACCAAATAATTTTATACCATAATTGCCCTGATTAATCGACATAGACGAATATGTGGCACTATTTCCTGCCGCATCTGTATATGTGCCATCAATTGTTTTTGAACGATATAAACGAATGTGGTATCCACCATCAACGCCTAACCAACCGTAGGTTACATATAAATAATAATAATCTGTTTCTTCATCATATACGATATATGGTGCTTCACCAGATAAGGTATAGCCACCGGCTATTCTCTTTCCAAAATAGCCGTCAGTAAGGCCGCTGTTTGTCTTTGGATAAATTGGCTGACCTGTTGCCTTATCAAGCTGAAGTATATATATACCACCTGACCATGAACCATATGTCATCCACATATTTCCAGATTCATCATATAATATTGTAGGATCAATTGCATTAGGACATAGTGAATTATTAAACGAACCATTGCTGTTAAACCAATCATTTCTAACTCCGCTTAATTGGCCATTTGCTATTAAATATGGAATATTTGTATTGGTATAACAAGTGTTAACTGTCTTTGTTCCAAGGTCAGAAGTTGTTGTTACGTTGTTATCTGCTTTTGTAAATCCTGAATATACAATAGTATCCACATAAGAAAATGGACCTGCCGCAGATTTTGACACAGCATAACCTATACATGAACGAATGTATGTTGATGATGTTGAATAGTACATCATATATGCACCTTTACTACCATCATTCCATACATAATCTGGATTGTAGATTATATCTGGTGCCCATACTGCATATCCTCCAGAACAATCACTGTCATTATAACCAGCCCAAAGGAAAGATGGTTCTAAAGCATTTTTTAAAGGTTCACTTGTTGATGCCTGTGTACTGCCACTGTTAGCTTCTGCCTCAATAAGATTCCATTTTTGACATCCGCCACCTAAAAAGCTCCATTGATTAACATTACCACCATTTTGTGTTGACCAGTCATATACATCTAAAGCTCCTGTACAATCACTGGCTCCTGTAAGGATTGCATAGGACTTGTCCGGTTGCTTTACTATACGATAAGTCTGCATATAACCGCCCCAGTATTCCCACTGGATAATGTTAGTTCCATTGTCCGCCGAGCCATTTTCTACATCAACACATTTTGTATAATCAGATGCTCCTGTAAGGATATAGTAATATCCATTACCTAAAGAAACTAATTTAAATTTTTGCTCTTTTGTTCCTTTATAAGCCCACTGCTGAATGTTTGCACCATTTTCTAACGAGGCATCAGCAACATCAAGGTACAAACCACTATACTGATTCTGAATATAGTAAATACCTTCCACATTTTCACTTACATAAAGGTTGTTGTTGCCATAACCCTGTGTCAAATGAGCATTTAATTCCATTAAATTGCTTGTAACTGCCTGCGCAAGATGCGAACCGTACAAATAATATTTGTTAGTACTTAAATCTTTAAATATTGATGGATCATGTACAGAAATTCTTTTTATTGTAGCCGGTTTATCTGAATCTTCAACAACTTCATCTGTAGCTGTAATCTTTACTTTATATGTAAATCTTGTGCTTTCTTCATCAGCACTGCTGTCCCATCCCACCTGAAATTCTTCAATTGTATCAGGTGTTGCACACACTACCAAATATGCCTTAGTCTCATCGCCATTTAAACGAATTGTAGCTTTTCCATCACCAGAAACCATATTTGAATAACGTGTAAGATTATTTCTTGTACTTGTTACAATGCTAGTTCTAAAATCTGCTCCATTTGCTGAGGATGTGCTCTTAAAATCAACATTTATATAATCCTTAGTCAAATCAACATTTAAAGGAATTATATTAAAGCCTGTCTGCATTGGTGCTCTATTTGAAGGCACGTTCTGCCATCCGTTAGAATCTGCATTTTCAAGTGTTGTATATATTTTGCTATAGTTATTATCATATGGCAAAACTTCGTTGTTAAGTCTGTTTAAATAATGTTCCTGTCTTGAAAAGTCCATTGTTGCAAGTCTTCTTGACATTCCACCAAGAATTGTTTTTATTGACACTCCCGATAAACTCTCGATTGTATCATACATTGACTCATTTTCACCATTATGCTGAACAATCTTATGCATAAGTTCCATTCCAAGCCCTGGTATATTGTCTGGATTTTCAGAAATATACAAGAAAATTGGCCATGTATCATACCAGTTAAGCATATGTGGCACATGATAAGCTGAATTTATCATATATGGTGCAAAAAAGTCAGATGTAGGTCCATAAGTTCTTCCACCATATGCATAATATTCACTTCCTAAATACTGATCTCTAAACCAGTTTGCAGTAGCCTCATACCATGCATATGCAATTGTTCCACCCTGATGATATGTAAATACGTGTGCTAATTCGTGAGGTATAACCCAGCTTGGTTCATCTACTCTCATTGCCCCCGGTGCTACAAATAAATATGCAAATGCATCTCTATCCACTGACATATATGCCCAGTCATCAGTAAATTCATCTAAGCCTGTATTAGACACATAAACATTTGTCTTATACAAGCCACTGATACCTTTATTCTGCGATATGCCAATATCCTTCATTCCAAGTTCTTCAACATAAAATGCTCTTATATTTTCAAGATTGATTAAGTTACCTACTATAAAATCATATGTAACAGTTCCAGTAGTATCTTCATTACCCCATATGATTTGGAAATGCTCTGAAGTAGCTCTGTTTATTGAGCCATCACTAAAAGAACAGATTGCATCTCTTACCTGATAAGTATCATTTTTTGTCTGTTCTGTAATTGATTTTGATGATGTTACTGTTGATTTTACATCTATCGATGTTACAACGCCTGCAGCCTTAACTTCTTCCTTTGAAAGGCTAAAATATTGCAGGAATGCTGTAATCTGTAAGATGCACAGTAATATCGCCACTATCTTTCTTCCCATTTTTTTAGTAAACATTAAGCCCTCTCCTTTAATATATATACTTTTTATATTTTACAATATTTTTTTATATTTTACAATATACACAAAAAAGAACCAAAGTAATATGTATATTACCTTGATTCTTCTGTGGTTTTATTTGATTACAATTTCTTTTACCACACTTCTTACAACTGTTCCATTTGCATCCTTAACATCAACATAGAACTGTCTGTTCCCTAACGAAGATACCTTCCATGTTAATGTATTTACTGATGTAAAATCAGAGAATCTATGCCATACTCCTGTTAATACATTGTACATTACAAAGCTATATGTATAGTCTGATGCCCCACCTGTGGCAGTAGCTATAAGTTCTATATTATCACCAATTGTTGCTGTTTCTGTGTTTGAAATTACTTCTCCATCTAAGTCTGTACTCTCCAATACATCCACAGTAATTCCTTCACTTCTAACAACTGTTCCTTTATAGTCTCTTACTTCTACATAAAATGTTCTTGTACCTGCTGTTGATGCTACCCAGCTTAATTTATTTGCTGTATTAAAATCATCAAATCTGTACCAATAGCCAGTGGCCTCGTTATATACTAGGAAACTGTATTTGTATGTACCACTACCTCCTGTTGCATTTGCGCTAAATGCAACATTTGAGCCTGTTATAACACTATTTGCATTTGAAGTGATTGTTACGGCAAGATCACTTTCTCTTACGCTCACCTTAAAACCAACACTTCTTGCCACATTACCGGCATCATCCTTTGCTTCAACATAAAATACTTTGTTACCACTACTATTTGCATTCCACTTTAATTGGTCCGCATCTGTAAATTCACCAAATCTGTACCACTGCTTTGTAGATTCATTGTATACTAAGAAACTGTAGGTATAATCTCCTACGCCTCCAAATGCACTTGCACTCAATATTACAGTCTGATTCTTTGACACTTCAGTTTCATCACCAACGATGTTTACTGTTAATTCATTACTTGTAACATTTACAGTTATGCCTTCGCTTCTTACAATTGTTCCAAATTCATCTCTTACCTCAACATAAAATGTTCTGTTACCTGTTGCATTTGCTATCCAGTTGCAAACATCTGTGCTTGAATAATTACTGAATCTAAACCAGCTGTTATTGTTTTCATTATACATAATGAAGCTGTATACTACATCTCCTATACCACCTGTTGCATTGGCTTTTATCGTAATTTCATCACCAATATCTGCAGTATTTCCTTCAATACCATTTATTACTATATTAATATTTACTGCAAGATCATTATTTTCATCGGATAATACCTCAAACGGAATACTATTTGCCTCTGCATATTCCTTAGCAGTTGACTCTTCATATCCGTATATTTTTAGTATCTCTGTTTTTCTTAATATATTTGTTCCAATTGTGCAATCTGTAGTGATAAATCTTACACCCTCTAAAGCTGTACAGCCATACAGACAGTTGTCCGCAATACTACTTACATTATTAGGAATTACTATATTCTTTAGAGATGTACAGCCATAAAATGCACTTTTTCCTATAGTTGTCAAACCTGCAGGCAATTTTATTCCTTCAAGCTTTGAACAGTTGTAAAATGCTGACTGTCCTATTGTTTTTAAATTTAATGGCAATTCTATATTTACAAGACTTGAGCAGCCATAAAATGTTTCATTTTGAAGGTTCTCTATTCCCTTAACTTTCGCTGTTTCAAGCTTACTGCAGTATCTAAACGCATATTTTCCGACACTTGTTACCGTTTCCGAAAGTTCTATGGAAGTAAGGCTACTACAGTTGTTAAATGCCCAATCTTCTATAGTTGTAAGCTTTATAGGTATATTTATTGTTGTCAGCTTTGAACAGCTTGCAAATGCCGAACCACCAATACTTTCTATGCTATCAGACAATACAACTTCTGTTAATCCACTACATCTGTTAAATGTAGTATTTTCTATTCTTTTTACACCATTTGGAATTGTTATTGTAGCAAGCTTCGAGCAATCCGAAAAAGCTGATTCTCCTAGACTTAGCAAATTACTTGGTAATGTTATATTTTCAAGTGAAGAACAAGATGAAAATGCATTTCTTCCAATAATCTTTACACTGTTTGGAATTACAATTGTATTTAATTTATAATTAAAACTAAAACAATTATCACTAATACTCTCTAAGCCATTATTAATAACTATACTTTCTAAGCTTTCACATTCAGCAAAAGCTGATGAACCTATACTCTTTATGCTCTGCGGAATTGTAACTTCCACTAATGCTGTACAATTTTCAAAGCATTTATATCCAATGCTTTCTATACCTTCTGATAACGTTAATGAATTTAAGTTAGCACAATTCATAAATGCAGAAGACTCTATAGTTTTAACGCTCTGCGGAATTACTACGGATGGTATTCCTGAGTTATTAAATGCATCAGTTTCTATAGATGTAACACTATTAGGAATTACCACTTCCTTCATTTCACAGGCATATCCGCTTTGAGCAAATGCTCTCTCTCCTATGCTTAATAAGCTAGAAGGCAATATTACAGATTCCAAATTCATACATTTATAAAATGTCTGATTTTCAATTCTTGTTACACCCTCCGGTATTACAATTGATGTAATACCAGAATCATAAAAAGCACTCATACCTATGCTTGTTACACCTTGTGGTAGTGTAATACCCGTAATTTTATAACAATATTGAAAAGCACTCGTACCTATGCTTGTTACACTATCCGGTATATTTACAGATTTTAGTGCATAGCATTTATCAAAAGCGCCTACAGGTATCTGACTTAATTTGCCATTAATCGTAATACTTTCAAGCTTCTCACACTGTGAAAATACCCAATTCCCAATAGATGTAACACTTTTAGGAATACTTATTGATGTTAATTCTTTACAATTACTAAATGCGCTGTTTCCTATTGATTCTACACCTTCAGGTATATCTATCCAGGCAAATTTACTGCAGCCTGAAAATGCAGCATCTTCAATACTTGTCAAAGTTGATGGAGTTGTTATTGCTTCCAGTAAAAGACATCTGTAAAAACAAAATTGTGGTATTGATGTTATACCTTCTTCAAATAACGCAGACCTAAGCATTTCACCTTCTGCCAACATATACTTGCCCATAGTTTTTACACTACCCGGAATATAAATTGTTGTCATATTCTTGCTCTTATAAAATGCATACTCACCAATTTCTTCAACTGTATTAGGAATAATTATTGTTGTAGCTTTAGTATATGCAAATGCCCATTTACCAATATATGTTACACCTGGTTCAATGACAATTGTAGATGCCTCTTTCCAATCTGCAACAGTAGAAACAGAGCTATAATTCTTCATTGCACCACTTCCTGAAATAACCAGTGTATCTGCCACTTCATCCTGGTCGCTATCATAAAAGGACCATACTACGCTATCTCCAGCTTCTCCTTCTTTAATTAAATCACCATAATTATCTTGTGCAAATATCTTGTCTTCCTTTGTACCTATTAATCCGATACAAATACTCAAGCAAAATACTGCTGCCATTTTCAATATGTTTTTCATAATTTTCTCCATTCTTTTTTTATTTTGCAACCCTATTATTTTATCATTCATTAATATATTAGTCAATTAAACTTTTACAACTCTACACCAAAAAATCTCCCTATGGAATTACATCCATTAAGGAGATTTTTTAATTTATTTAATTGTCACTGTCTTAACCGCACTTCTTACAACAGTTCCATTACCATCCTTTACATCAACATAGAACTCTCTGTTGCCATTTGCTGTCCAGTACATTACATCCACCGATGTAAAGTCTGAAAATCTGTGCCAGTTACCACTTGTCGGATTGTACATTAAGAAACTGTATGTATAATTACCTGCTCCTCCGCTTGCATTAGCT